>CALNBU010000776.1 GCA_937875615.1 uncultured Archangium sp. | reverse complement strand
TGTCAGGAGCGACCGTCGCAGCACGTTCAGCGCACGCGGGCGATGGCGCGGACCTGGCCCACCACCGTGGTCTTCGCGGAGTTGTCGCCGGTGGCGATGCGGAGGGCGGTGCTGGCGCTGGTGCCGAAGTAGTCGGGCACCACGATGGCGTCGCCCACGTTCTGCAGCACCGAGCGGCCGTTGGTGGCGGCGCTGCCGGCGACGGCGGTGGCGGTGGGGCTGTCGCCCAGGGTCAGATCCCACTGCTTCCACTGCGGCCCGGTGGCGACCGCGATGGGCGTGGTGCCGGCGGGGGGGGTCGACTGGTCGAGCACGCGGATGCGCGCGGTGGTGCCGGTGGCGCCGGGCTCCAACATGCCGGCGATGTCCCCGGAGGTGTCGGGGTTGATGAGCGCGTCGAGCGTCACCAGGAAGGTGTCGTCGAAGGTGTGGGTGGCGGGGTCGAGGCGGATGAGGCACGGGGGACCGGCCTTGGTCTCGTCGAGGAAGCGCGCGGCCGAGGCGAAGGTCTCGGTGGCCCAGTAGATCTTCCCGTCGGAGCTGAGCACGCCGTCGCGGGCGAAGTTGCAGCGCGTGTCTTCGATGGTGGTGGCCACGTCGGTCTCCACGTTCACCACCACCACCACCGACTTCGCGGCCACGCCGCTGGCGTCCTGGAGGAGGAAGCTCACGCCGTAGAAGAGCTCGTTGCCGACGCGCACCGGGTGGCTCCCGGAGAACTGGGCGCGGTGGCCCGCGATGTTGAGGGCCGTCAGGTCGATGGTCCCGGTGGTGGTCATGGTCTGCGGGTTCCAGATGACCGCCTTCAGCGAGGCGTTGTCGAAGTAGTAGGCCTTGGTCGTCGAGACGAAAGAGTACTGCGCGGAGTAGGCGCCGAGCTGGCCGCTGACGCCCTCGCCCATGAACGAGACGGTCTCGCCTTCCACCAGTTGGTCGGACGCGAGACGAAGATCGCGCCGCCGCCGATGGCGCCCACCGCGACCGCTGCGGCTCCGCCGAGCTCTTGCGCGGTGGTGATGGTGAGGTTCTGCTCGCGGGTGATGCTGTCGGTCAGCACCAGGTACGACTGGTTGGTGCCGCCGACGTTGACCAGGGTGGTGATGGCATAGAGCGGGGCCTGACCTCCGCCCGTCGCGTCGCCGCCACCCGTGGCC
>CALNBU010000775.1 GCA_937875615.1 uncultured Archangium sp. | reverse complement strand
CAGCTCCCGCAGCTTGCGGGCCAGGGTGTTGCGGCCGATGCCCAGCCACTTCGCCGCGTGGGTCCGGTTGCCCTGCGCCTGCGCGAGCACCGACAGCACGTGCCGTCGCTCGACCTCGGCCAGGGTCAACGGCGTCGCGTCGGGCGTGGGCGCGGCGAGCGGCGGAGGCAGCGGGGTGAGCGGCAGCGGGAGGTGGGCGGGCAGCACCTCGCCGTCGCACAGCACGACCGCGCTCTCGATGCAGTTCTCGAGCTCGCGCACGTTGCCGGGCCACGGCCAGCGCTTGAGTCGCGAGAGCGTCGGCTCACCGGCGAGGTGGTGGCGCCGGGTGGCCTGCGCGATGAAGTGCCGCGCCAGCCGCTCGATGTCCTCCGCGCCGCGCTCGCGCAGGGCGGGGAGCGTCAGCTCCACCACCTTGATGCGGTAGTAGAGATCTTCTCGGAAGCGGCCCTCGCGCACCATCTGCGGCAGGTCGCGGTGCGTCGCGGCCACGATGCGCACGTCGACGCGCACCGGCCGGGTGCCTCCCAGGCGGTCGAGCTCCCGGTCCTGGAGAACCCGCAGCAGCTTCCCCTGCACCGACAGCGGGAGCTCCCCGAGCTCGTCGAGGAACACCGTGCCCCCGTCGGCGGCCTCGAAGCGGCCGGGTTGGCGCGCCTCGGCACCGGTGAAGGCGCCCTTTTCGTGGCCGAAGAGCTCGTTCTCGATGAGCGAGCCCGGCAGCGCCGCGCAGTCCACCTTCACGAAGGGCTGGTCGCGGCGCCGGGAGTTGACGTGGAGCGCGCGGGCGAAGAGCTCCTTGCCGGTGCCCGACTCGCCGCGCAGCAACACGGTGGCGTCGGTCTGGGCGGCTTTCTGGATGGTCTTGTAGATGGCCTGCATCGGCGGCGACTCGCCGATGACCTTGTTGAAGAAGTAGCCGACCGGCTGCTCCGGCCGGGCGCGGGCGCGGAGCAGCTCGGTGTAGAGCGAGGTGGCCTGCAGCGCCTGACTCACCTGCGCGGCCAACTCGGTGAGGCGCGCCTCGTCGTCGCCGTCGAAGGCCCCGTCGCCCAGCCGGTTCAGCACCTGCAGCACGCCGAAGACGGTGCGGCGCTCGTCGCGCAGCGGCACCGCCAGCATGGAGGTGGTGCGGTAGCCGGTGAGGCGATCGATGTCGGGGTTGAAGCGCTCTTCTCCGTGGGCCGCGGAGAGGTTGAGCGCGGTGCCGTGCAGGGCGACGTGGCCGGCCGCGCCCTGGCCCAGCTTCAGGCGGATCTGCTTCAGCTCCGGCAGGTGCGCTGCCCGAGAGAAGAGCTCTCCGCGCGGGAAGTCGACCAGGTACAGGGTGCCACGGTCGGCCTGCATGACCCGCGCGACGCGGTCGACGAGCTGATGGAGGAAGGCGTCGAGCTCAACCTCCTGCCCGACCAGCCCGCCGACGGGGAGCACGACCTGCGTGGGGACGCTGCGCTTCTCCATGGGGGATGCCGGCGAGTCCAGCCCCGGTGACCCGGCGGCGCAAGTCAAAGCGACCTTCACCCCAGCATCACCCGCTTGTTCTCCCGCGCGGGCTCGCTCGCCGGGAAGATGGCGCGCGCCTCCTCGGCCATGTCTTCGACCTGCGCGTCGGTGCGTGCGGGGTCGTGGTGGAAGAGGAACAGGCGCCGGGCGCCGACGGCGCGGGCGATGTGCGCGGCGTCGAGGTTGGTGGAGTGACCCCAGCCCACCTTCGACGGACCGACGCGGCCTTCGTACTCATCGCGGGTGTACTGCGCGTCGAGCACCAGCGCGTCGACACCCGCCAGCAGGCGCCCCACCTCGCTGGGCAGGCGCTCGTGCGTCAGCTCCACGTCCGTGCAGTAGGCCACGCGCGCGTCGCCTGCCTCCACCAGGTAGCCGAGGCAGCCCTGCGGGTGCGGCAGCTCGAAGGGGGTGACCCGGAAGGGCCCGGTCTCCACCGCCCGGCCCGGGAGCGCGTCGGCGAAGTCCATGCGGGCCCGCATCGCGGACAGCGGGACCGGGAAGTGGGGCGGCGACATCTGCCTGGCCAGCGCGTCGCGGAGGTGCCGGGCGCCGTCGACGCCCGGGCCGTAGAGGCGCAGGTGGGTGTCGGGCCTGAAGGCGGGCGCGAAGAAGGGGAAGCCCTGCACGTGGTCCCAGTGGAGGTGGGAGAAGAACAGCGTGGTGTCGACCGGCGTCGGCAGCGTCTCACCCAGCGCGCGCAGCCCGGTGCCCGCGTCGAAGATGAGCCGGTGTCCGTCGTGCGTCAGCTCGAGGCACGAGGTGTTGCCGCCGAGCTTCGCCACGTGGGAGCCCGATGACGCCACGCTGCCGCGGACACCCCAGAAACGAACCTGCATGTGTGACTCCTCGCTTCACGCCGCCGGCGGGATGCCCGCGGTACGGGCGTCCAGAAGCACGTCGCGGGCCACCCGCAGGTGGCCGAGAACACGGGCATCGCACTTCAGCGCTGATCGAAAGTGGCGCAGCGCCCTGCATCAGGGTGGCGCGGCGCTTCAGTCCTTCCAGAGCAGCTTCCACGGGTGTTGCCGGAGATCTGTGAGCAGCGCGCGCAGATCTTCGTACACCTGGGGATCATTCAGCACCTGCCCCAGCGTGCCCTCTCCCCGGTCGAGCTTCGCCATCAGCGTGTCGGCGCGGGCGGCCATGGAGTCGAGGCGCGCGGAGGTCTCGTCGAGGCGCGAGATGAGCGACTTCACCTTCTTGCCGTCGGCGGTGTCGAACTCGCCCGAGAGGCGCGCCAGCCCCCCGAGCGCCACCGCCGCGCTCCCGGTCAGCTCCGGGAGGTCGCCGCGCAGCTGCTTCGCCACCGCGCCGGTGTCGTTGAGGAGCGCGTCGGCCCGCCCGCCGGGTTGGAGCTGACGGTTGGCGACCGAGGCCAGCTCGCGCAGGTCCTTCGCGGCCACGGAGAGCTCCGTCGCCAGGGTGTGGATCTCGCCCTTGTTCTCCACCAGCAGCCCGTCGACGGTGGTGGTCAACCCGCCGACGCCCGACACCAGCTTGCGCAGCGACTCGGGGTCGTCTTCGAGCACCTTGGACGCCGCGTCGAGGAACTTCGCCAGCCGGTTGGCCACCACGTCGAAGCGCGGCGAGTCGGTGCCGCGGATGGCCACCTTCGCGTCGTGCGGGCTGCCGGCGTTGCCGGGCCACAGCTCGAGGTAGGACTCACCCAGCGGGCCGATGGAAGACACGGTGACGCGCGCGTCGTGGCGGAGCGCCTGCGCGGCCTCCGGCGTCACCGAGAGCGTCATCTTCACCGGCAGCGACGCGCCGGCGGCGTCCTGCCGCGCGGGGAGCAGCTCGATGTCCGTCACCTTGCCGACGGCCACGCCGCCCAGCTTCACCGGCGCGTTCTTCACCACGTTGCCGGTGTGACCGAAGTCGACCAGCACGGTGGCGCCGCCGCCGAAGGACAGCTCGCCCATCAGGAGCAGCAGCACGAAGACGGACGCCACGGCCGCCAGCACCAGCGCGCCCACCTTGAGTTCAAGACGGCTCTCGTCCATGGCGTCCTCTTCCGGGTTGCATCATCTCCGAAAAGCCGCGCGCGTCACCCAGGTAACCGATGACGCCGGCCTTGACCTCCACCACGCGGTCGGCGAGCTGCGCCAGGGCGGGGTAGTCGTGGGACACCAGCACCACCGCGACGCCCTGCGCGCGCACCCGGTCGAGCGCGTCGTTGACCTGCCCGGCGGCTTCGCGATCGAGGCCGGTGGTGGGCTCGTCGAGCAGCAGCGCCTCCGGCCGCAGCACCAGCGCGCGCGCGATGGCCGCCCGCTTGCGGATGCCGGGCCCCACCTCCGGGGGGCGGCGGTGCGCGAAGGCCGACAGCCCCAGCCCATCGAGCGCCTGCGCCGCGCGTCCGTCGCGTCGGCTGGGCGGGTCGGCCAGCGCCACGTTGTCGAGCAGCGAGAGCCAGTCGAGCAGCGCCGGGCCCTGCACCAGGTAGGGCGCGCGGGCGCGCAGGGCGCTCAACCGGCGCTCGGGGAGGCGGTCCACGCGCTCGCCGAAGAGCCGCACCTCGCCGGCGTCGGGCTTGAGCAGCCCGACGGCCAACCTGCACAGCACCGACTTCCCGCTGCCCGACTGGCCCACGATGAAGGTGATGCCGGAGAGCGGGAGCTCCAGCTGCAGGCCGTCGAGGATGGTGGCGTCACCGAAGCGCTTGACGATGCCGGTGAGCGCCAGGGTGGGGTGCTTCATGAGGACCGCCGCGCACTGTAGCGCCCCGCGGTGGGTTTGGTTCAGGTGAGGCTGAGCGGGTGGCTGAAGAAGCCGTCGGGGTCGAAGCGCCGCTTGAGGCCGGTGAGGCGCTCGAGGTGCTCGCCGTAGTAGGCGCCGCGCCAGTCGGTGAGGGTCTTGTCGCTGTAGTTGACGTAGGCGCCGTCGCTCAGCGGGGCCAGCTTCTCGTAGAGGCGGGCGAGGCACGCCAGGCTGCCGGTCTTCTGGGCCGGGGTGTCCCAGTCGGCGCGGTACTGCACGGAGAAGAGCGCGTCGCGGTGGGCGAAGGCGGTGTCGGCGCGGGGGACGCGCGCGATGGCACCCTGCCAGGGGTCGAGCATCAACCCCACCACGCCCTCGATGGGCGCCTCGAGCTCCCCGAGGAAGGCGCGCCAGTCCTGCTCCGCGAGCTCCTGCTTGAAAAAGTGAGACTTCGACTTGAAGTGCACCGGCTTGAGCGGCGCGTCGAGGGCGCCACCGAAGAACTCCGCCGCCTCCACGGGCGTCAGCTCCTTCGGCTCGGGCTCGGGCAGTTCGAGGAACGACATGAACGGCTCGAGGGCCCAGCGGGCGCTGGTGGCGTCGCCCCAGTGCTGGGCCAGCAACACCGGGCCGTCGATGCCGCGGGGCGTGGCGGCCAGGTAGACGAGGGGCGTCAGCTCGTCGGGGCCGTCGGCGATCCACGCCTGCCAGAAGGCGAGGAAGTCGAGGCGCTCCTCCGGCCGCACCCGCGCGTGCAGCACGCACACCTTCTCGGCGACGGGTCGGGGGCGGAAGGCCAGCCTGGTCACCACGCCGAAGTTGCCGCCGCCGCCGCCGCGGACGGCCCAGAAGAGGTCGGCGTTCTCGCGCGCCGAGGCGACGCGCACCCGGCTGGTCGCGTCGACCAGCTCGACCTCCAGCAGGGCGTCGCAGGTGAGGCCGTGCAGCCGC
>CALNBU010000774.1 GCA_937875615.1 uncultured Archangium sp. | reverse complement strand
GGTCCGGCTGGCTGTAGATGCCCAGGGCGTCGCCGGCGTCGATGATGGCGTCGCGGGCCACCACGTAGGCCGTCAGGCGCTCCAGCATCAGCGCGCGGTGCTGCGCCTCGGCGAGGCGGGCGACGATGGAGGCTGCCTTCTCTCCTTCGCCCTGCCACCCGGCGTAGAACTGCTTCACCGAGTCGTCCCAGGTGGCGCTGCGCGTGTACGTCTCGCGCAGGGTGTAGGCGTCGGTCAGCCAATACCCCCACTCCCACCCAGACGAGAACAACACGTGGTCGTCGAGGCCGTTCAGCCGCTGCAGGTCGAGGTGGCGGCTCTTCAGGTACAGCGGGAGGAACAGCGGGACGTTGATGTCGAAGGCAATCCAGTAGGCCGACTCGGGGAAGTAGCCGACGGGCTTCCCTTCAGCCAGCAGCCCCTCGATGTACGCGCGGTGCTCGTCGAACGCCTCGTGGTTGTAGGCGAGGCCGGAGTCTTCGTAGAGGTTGTAATACATCGTGGTGTGCACCCAGGGCACGATGGCCGGCTCGGCGAACTTGACCAGGAAGTAATAGAGCAGCGACGTCTCACCCATGTAGTCGACGCGCAGGTTGTCGAAGTTGCCGACGTGGATGGTGGCGGTCACCTCGGCGCCGGGCTGCACGCGCTGCATGGCCGCCCAGGCCTGGTTCACCTCGGCCACGAAGCGGCCGGGCTCTTCGCCGCCGAACTCGCCGAAGCTCAGGTTGAGCGTGTCGAAGCCGTTGCCGTCGAGCAGCAGGTGGAGCCGCCGCTCCATCTCGCCCACCACGTCGCCCTCGTGGGTGTCGATGAGGTCGAAGGCCAGCTGCAGGTTGGCGTCGCCGAAGAGCTGCAGGGCGATGCCGGTGTTGACGCCGTGCGCGTGCGCGAAGGTGGTGATGGCGCGGGTGTGCGTCTGCCAGGTGGCCAGGAGCTCCGGCTTCTTCTCGATGTTGTCGAGCGCGCACCACTGCAGGTAGTTGCCGCGGTTCTTCACCACGAAGTCCACCGTGCGCAGCGCGCCCTCGAGGTTGAGCGCGTCGGGCTCCCACACGTACTGGTACTGCTCGGTGGGGTGCAGGGTGTGGAGGTGCAGGCCGCGGCGCTTCTTGACCTGGGGCGCGAAGTCGTCGGCGGGCGCGGTGACCGCGTCGAAGCGCGCCGGCCGGTGGGTGTGCCAGGGGTTGGTGAAGCGGTAGCCGAAGAGCTCCAGCGCGTGCCACACGCCGTACTGTCTGCCCAGCCCCCCGCCGCCCGTCACGGTGACGGCGCGCCCGCTGGCGTCGAGGCGGTAGCAGTCGTCGCAGCGCGCGTCGGAGCCCACCGCCACCTCCGCGCCGCCGCGCGTGCCCAGGGACTTCTGGGGCGCGTCGGTCACCACCAGCACCAGGCGCTCGTCGCCGATGAAGTCCAGGCCGTCGCGCAGCAGCGCCGCGTCGGCCTCGGTGGCGTAGATGGCCAGGGTGCCGTCGTCGGCGGGCGTGCAGGCGGCGGCGGCGAGGGCGAGGCAGGACAACAGTCGCTTCAAGGCGTGGACTCCGGGGTTTTGAGCTCGGTGCGGACGTCCCACAGCTCGGGGAAGAAGGTCAGCGCCAGCGCGCGCTGCAGAAAAGACACGCCGCTGCTCCCGCCGGTGCCGGGCTTGTGCCCGATGATGCGGTGCACGGTCTTCATGTGACGGAAGCGCCACAGCTGGAAGCGCTCCTCGACGTCGATGAGCTTCTCCGCCAGGTCGTAGGCCAGCCAGTGCTTCTCCGGCTCCTGGTAGACGGTCTGGAAGACCCGCATCACGCCCTCGCTCTTCTCGTAGGGCCTGGACCAGTCGCGCTCGACGCGGTCTGCGGGCACCGGGTAGCCCTGCCGCGACAGGTAGCGGAGGAACTCGTCGTAGAGGCTGGGTTGCGTCAGGCGGGCGTGCAGCCAGGTGTGCACCTCGGGGAGGTCGCGGTGCGGCAGCAGCGCGTTCGCGTCTTTGTTCCCCAGCATGAACTCCAGCGCCCGGTACTGGTAGCTCTGGAAGCCGCTGCTGCGCCCCAGCGCGTCGCGGAAGGTGAGGTACTCGGAGGGCGTCATGGTCTCCAGCACCGCCCACTGCTCGAAGAGCATGCGCTGGATGTGCGCCACGCGCGCGAAGACCTTGAGCGATGACTCCAGCTCGCCCTGGCGGATGCTGTCGTAGGCGCGGTCGAGCTCGTGCAGCATCAGCTTCATCCACAGCTCGCTGGTCTGATGCTGGATGATGAAGAGCAGCTCGTCGGGCTGCGGGCTGCGCGGCGTCTGCGCTGACAACAGCCGCTCCAGCTGCAGGTAGCCCGCGTAGGTTTCCTGCCGCGACAGCTCGAGGTGAAGGCCCTTTTCCAGCTCGCGCTGATTCATGGTGGCGCGCCTTATACCAGCGCGCGCTCCCGCCGACCCCTCGGGTCTGGGCGGCACAAAAAGAAACGGCCTGCGACGGTCCCTCGCCGCAGGCCGTTGCTGTGGTGCTGCGCGTCGCGTTACTTCTTGCGCGCCTCGGCGATGGCCTGCGCCCCGGCGCGGCCGCGGGGGAGCTGCAGGTTGCGCACCGAGTTGGGCGCCGCGTCGGCCTTCCACTCAGCGGGCAGCCGCCCGGTGCGCTCGAGGTTGCGGTACTTCTGGTAGTGCGCAGCGCAGTAGCCCTTGCTGCGCGAGGGCTTGCCGCAGCCGATGATGGCGCACTGCCGGCCCGCGTTGTCGACCCGGCCGCCGCCCTTGCGACGCCCGCCGCCCCGCACCGCCGCGCGCGCCGGAGCGCCCCGCTTCAGGACGGGGAGAGGAGCGCCCATCGCCGCCGCCAACCGACTCAACACCTCGAGCTGCTGCTGCACCGGCCCCAGAATCCGTTCGACTTCTTCGGCAATGACTTCACGAATCGCCTGGTCAATTGACATGTTGCTTGCTGCTTTCTTTCAGTTGGGGGGAGTTTGCTCAGAACTGAGCGCGATGGACTTACCACCGGACCGTGTCCGGGCAATCGCTTCATGTTCATTCTTGCAGATTGATTGTGGCCTGACTGCACGAGGCCGCGGCCGCCGGGAGCATCACCGCCACGGTGTCGTCGGGCGTGAACCAGCGGTTCGAAAGCCTCACCACCGCCCAGGTCTCGTCGACGGCGCGCACCGAGAAGGCGGCGCCGGGCGAGAGCTCACCCACGATGAGGTGTCTTCCATTGACGGAAATTGCAACGATTTGAGCTGTGTCGCAGGCCAGCCATTCTTCAGTCTCGACAGCCTGGTGCGTCGGCAGGGCGCGCGCTGGTTCGACCGGCGCAGCGGGCGTCGCTGGTTGGAGCAGCGCCGCGTCGACCCACTGCGCCCACACCACGCCCTCGCGCGTGGGGAGCACCACGCGGGCGCGGTCGCCTTCGCGGGCCACCTCGTAGAGCGGCGCGGCGTCGGGGTGCAGCGCGCCCAGCATCGGGCCGCGCGCCTCGGCGCTGTACGGCACCGGCGCGGCGCCGATGAGGCTGACTCCGGGCGCGGTTTCGCTGAAGCCGGCGGCGACGAGCTGCGCGGTGGGCGAGGCGTCGTGGTGGCGGAGGCTCAGCGCGTCGCAGGCGACCTCGGCGGTGAGGGGATGCGGGGTGGAGACGGCGGCGGTGGCCGCCTCGCGGGGCGCGGCCAGCACCGCGCCCACCCGGGCGTCGAGCACCCGCAGCGGCGCGCCCTTCAGCACCAGCGAGGTGGGGCCCAGGCGCCGGGTGTCCCAGGCGGCGAGCGGCGTCTCGGCGGAGAGGGCGACCAGCGCCTGGAGCCGCAGCCCGCCACCTTCCCAGCGCCCGGTGAGGGCCAGCGCGTCACCGGCCTGGCGGAGCGAGCCGGTGAAGCGGGCCTGCGCCTCCGGGGCCTCCGGCGCGGCGAGGCGCGCGAAGGGCTGGGCATCTTGCAGCGTCAGCAGCCGGCTGGGGGCGTCCCAGCGCACGTCGCGCCACCAGCAGAGGGACGCCTGCTTCGAGGTGGCGACGAGCTGCCCCGGTCCGGAGCAACCCGCCAGCAGACATGTCAGGGCCAGCGCGCGCGTCTTCACGTGACCGCGCCGGTGTTAGCACGGACGGTCAGCGCGCGCTGGTGACGCACTCTCCTTCGCCGCGGAAGTGCCCGACGGTGCGGGCCAGCGCGCTGACGAACTGCCCGAGGTCATCGACGCTGGCGCCGCCGGTGCCGTACTGCGTGGACGGCAGCGAGGTGAGCGGCACCGCGGAGAGGTCGGCCAGGGAGATGTCTCCGTCGCTCTCGCCCGCCTCGAAGATGGCCTGACCGCGCAGCTTCGCGTCGGGCGACTGGAGGTCATCGTAGAAGAGGTGGTCGCCGTGGATGGTCAGCTCCACTGTCTCTTCTGCGCCCGCGGCCAGGGTGACGCCCTCGCCGAGGTCGTCGTTGCTGCAGTCGGTGTACGCGGTGTCGAGCGCGAAGTTCCAGGCGAAGGTGCGCGCGACGCCGTCCTTCGAGAGCGTGCCCGCCACCTCGAGGGCGTTGGCCCCGGCGGTGGCCGGCGCGATGGCCCAGCTCACCGCGTCCCACTTGCGCGCCTCGACCTCCTCGAAGACCTCGACGGTGTGCGGCCCCTTCGTGGCCACGTCGACGGTGAAGGGCGCGCGCAGCCGCGGCCCGGTCTCGCCCGTCCTGGTGGCCAGCGCGAAGTCGGCGATGGTGACGTTGAACCTGGTGAAGTGCACCGTGTAGCCGTCCTCGAACTCCGAGGCCGGCAGCGCCTCTTCGATGTACGCCTCGCCCCAGGTGGTGAGGGTGAGGGTGCCGCTGCCGCCGCAGCCAGACAACACAAACAACGCCATGGTGAATCGATTCATCGCTCTGCTTCCTTCCAGTTGGTGAAGTACGCGCCGGAGTCATCGACGCCGCGCACGTAGCCATTGAATGCCGGGCTCGACTCGTCCAACGGCTCCGCGCCCGAGCCCACCAGCGCGAAGTCGACACGTGCAAAGACTCTCGAGAAGCGGACGCGCAGCTGGGCGGTGCCCGGGGCGGTGGTCAGCTCGTGGGTGAAGGCGCTGCCGGCGATGGGCTTCTCCGGCGTGAAGTGCGCGGAGAAGGCGACGGTGGCGCCGTCCTTCTCGGCCACGCCCGCGACCTCCAGCCCCCGCGCGCCGTACGTCAGCTGCTGCGAGCCGACGTGGCCGGTGAGCCCCTCCGCCTCGCCCCAGGGCGTCGGAGCCTCGGCCAGCAGGTCCACCTCCAGCGGCGTCAGCAGCTCGCCGCGCGCCTCGCCCTCCACGTAGTGGCCGGGGTGCGCCCAGGCGATGGGCGCCAGCGCGGCCAGCCACCGCGGGCGGCGCACCTGCAGCGCCTCGCCGGAGAAGAAGCGCACGCCCTCGAGGTGGGCGCGGGCCGAGGTCAGCGTCACCGTCCAGCCGCTGTTGGTGACGAGGGCCTCTTCGGCGCGCGCCACGTCGACGGGGAAGGTGACGCGGGTAGCGCCGGTGCCGCCGCAGGAGACGCCGAGGCACAGCACGAGTGGCAGGGTTCGATTCACAGGTGGAGCTCCAGGTTGAAGAAGAAGGTGCGGGGGGCGCCCGCGGTGAAGTGCCGCGAGGGGAGTTGCCGCCGCGTGCCCCAGTCCGACGCGAAGACGTACTCGCCGTCGCGCCAGCGGACATCCAACAGGTTCTGCACGTCGAAGGTGGCCTCCAGCGGCCCCACCCGCAGGCCGGCGCGGGCGTCCACCACCACCCAGCTCTCGCTCCACTCGTCGTAGGGCAACGGCCGGGGACCGATGACGGTGGCCCCCAGGCCCAGGCGCGGCGTCACCGGGAAGCGCGGCAGCGCCCAGGTGCGCGTCCAGCCCGCGTCGAGGCGCCCCACCACCGGCGCGAAGTACGGCAGCAGCGCGGCGCGCTCCGTCAGCTGGGCGGTGGCCAGGGTGAGGTTGCCGGCGATGACGAAGCCCGTCACCGGGCGGGAGGTGAGCTGCAGCTGCCCGCCGCCGCGCAGCGTGGGGCCGATGAAGCGGGTGGTGCCGGCGGTGTGGTCGAAGAAGAAGTCGTTGGCCACGCCGCTGAGGAAGCCCGCGGCGCTGGCCTCGAGGAAGCGCGACGTCAGCCGCAGCCCCAGCTCGCCGCCGTGCACGTTGACGAAGGGCGCCGTCTCGCCCTGGCTCAGCTGGCGCGCCTGCGGCGTGCGGAAGCCGTCGCCGTACGACGCGAAGGCGCGCAGCAGCGGCCCCAGCTGTCGCTCCAGCCCGGCCTTCAGCTCGAGGTGCGGGCCGGTGGCGCGCCGGGTGCCGCCGCGGCCGCCGAAGGCCAGCGCGTCGAAGGCCTCCACGTGCAGCACGTCGACGCGGCCGCCCAGCATGAAGCGCCAGTCGCCCGGCGCCCAGGCCAGCTCCAGCCAGCCGCTGCCCAGCACCTGCCGGACCTGCGCGTCGACCTCCAGGGCCAGCAGGCGGCCGTCGGCCTCGGCGTACGGGCGCTGCGTCTGGTGGAGGAGGTCGCCGCGCCCGGACAGCCCCGCCTCCAGGGAGAACGTCTGCCCGAAGAGGTGCAGGTGCCGCTGGTGCAGCGCGCGGCCGCCGAAGGTGCCGGAGCGCTGGAGCTGCTCCAGCCCGTCGCCCGCCGGCGCGTACAGCGTGCCGGTGAAGTTGTTGCGCAGCCGGCCCTCGTTGAAGACGCCGTACACGTCGATGGTGCTGCGCCCGCCGCCGGCGAGGAGGTCGAGGCCCAGCAGCAGCTGGTGGCGCCATCCGAGACGGCGACGCCGATGGTCTTGGTACCGAGGTCGAGGCCCAGCAGCAGCTGGTGGCGCCCCACTTCTCCGCCCTGCCCACGCCCATTCGCCGCGAAGAAGGCGTCGGCGCCGGCGTCGGCGCGCACCACCCCCGGCGCCTCGAAGCGCGTGCCGTAGCTGCCGCCCACCACCCGCACGGTGACGGCGTCGCGCCGGTGCACCCACTGGCCCAGCGCCGAGACGCGGCCGAAGCGGCGCTGCGGGCCGAAGCCGTCGCCGCGCACCAGCTCCACCGCCGCGAAGGTCTCGCCCGCCTGCGCGGGGCGGAAGCCGGCGAAGAGCCGCGCGCGGTTGAAGCTGCCGAGGCCCAGGCCCACGTGCACGCCGGGCGCGTCGAGGCCCAGCTCGTAGCGCACGCTCCCGGCCACCGCGAAGTCGCCCTGCCAGGCGCGGCCGCTGCCCTCGGTGACGCGCACCTCGCGCACCGCCTCGGGGATGAGCCAGTTGAGGTCGGCGTAGCCCAGGGCGTGGATGTGGCTGACCTGGTTCACCGGCAGCCCGGCGACGTTGAGCTCCACGTCCTGCCCGTGCACCGCGTCGAAGCCGCGGAGGAAGAGCTGCTGCGCCTTGCCCTCGCCCGAGTGCTGGGTGGCCACCAGCCCCGGCACCGCGCGCAGGAGGTCCGTCGCGCTGGACCGCGGCGTGGCCTCCAGCACGTCGCGCGGCACCATCACCTCGCTGGCGCTGCGGGGCGGGCGCCGGGCGCGCACCTCCGTCTCCCGCGTCACAGGAGTCCCGGCGTCGGCCGTGGAGAGGTCGTCTTCGTGCGCGGACGCAGACAGCGCCCACAGCACGAGACACAGACAGGCACGCGTCATGCGCCCGCTTCGGTGTTTCGAGAGGTGAAGGGTCAGGCGGGCGCGGTCACGCCCGCTCCAGTTGGGCCTGGTGTCCGGGCCGTCAGGGCGCCTGCGGCTGGGCCACGGGGCGCGCCGCGCGCAGCGTCGGAGCGGTGGGCCGCGTCAGGCCGGGCTGAACCACCGGGTACACCAGCGCGGCCAGCGCCGGCAGCTGCGGCGGGGCGGTGAAGTGGAGGTCTTGATGCTCGAAGCTGCCGCCGGCCTGGTGGGTGTGGTCCACGCCGTGCGCGTGCACGAAGCGGTGCAGGAGAGGCGCCACCAGCAGACACCAGCCGAGGGCCAGCAGCCCCAGCACGGCCCACTCGCGCCTGTCCCGTCGCTGCAGCACCACGGGAAAGCACGTAGCACCTCTGGTGTGGGAGGGGCGAACTCCCGTAAGTCAACGCCATGGCCGGCCGCCGCGACGTCGTCGAAGTTTTGTTGGAGGCGCACATCGAGGCGCGGCAGATGCTGACGCTGGCCGAGTCGCTGATGTCGGCCAGCGCCACCTCGTCGACCCGAGACGTGGCCGGTCGCGTGGCCGACTGGCTGGAGTGGCTCCTCCCGCTGCACACCGCCGACGAGGAGGAGTCGCTGGCGCCGCGGCTGGCGGGGCGGCACCCGGTGGTGGACGACGCGCTGGCCAACATGAAGCGGCAGCACCTCGCGCTGCAGGGGCCCACCGCGCGGCTGAAGCTGCTGTGCCGGCAGGTGGCGGAGGACGCCTCGCGCCTGCACGCGCTGCGCTTCGAGTTGACGCGCGCGGCGGCCGACCTGCGCGCGCAGCTCGAGGCGCATCAGGAGCTGGAGGAGTCCATCGTCTTCCCCGCCCTCAAGCGCACGCTGTACGCCGACGAGCTGGTGGACATCGCCGACGAGATGCACGCGCGGCGCGCGTCACTGGCGGCCTGAGACGGCCTGCACCTGCAGCGCGTCTTCCCACTCGCCCAGCACGCGCAGCTGCTTCACGCCGGGCACGCCCGCGAAGAGCGCGTTGAGGTCGCCGATGAGCGTCGGCAGGTCCTCCAGCGCCCACCGCTGGTGCGCCTCGCGCCAGGCGACCTCCATCACCGCCGGCGGTCCGGTGCGCACGTCCAGCACCCGCAGCGTGCGCGCGGCGCCTCCCATGGCCCAGGTCAGCGGGCCCACCACCTCGTCGGGCGTGGCGCGCAGCGACAGCGAGAGCCCTCCTTCGAGCCGGCCTTCGTGGCAGTCGCGCAGCAGGTGGTGGCTCACGGCGCGCCGGGGTCCTTCTTGCGGCGGGAGGG
>CALNBU010000773.1 GCA_937875615.1 uncultured Archangium sp. | reverse complement strand
TGTCGAGCGCGAAGCTCTTCTTCGCCTTCGGGGGCCCGGCCTTGTTCGCCACCGACAGCTCCAGCGTCTGCTGCTTGCCCTTCTTCGCCAGCTTGCCGGCCACGAAGAAGTCGAGCGACGCCTTCTTCGCCTTCTTCCAGTCGGCCTTCCCGCGGGTGGTGGTGCGCGCCGCCGGCACGCACTCCGCCGTCTCGCACAGCGCCTGCGAGAGCTGCTTCTGGACGGCGGGAGCGCCTGCCCCGGTGAAGGTGGAGAACGAGAGGCGCTGCGCGTGAGCGCAGAAGGAGACCAGAGAGAGGCCGACCACCAGCGAGTGGAAGCGCATGAGCGGGCGAATCGTCGTTGAACGCCGCCGAAAGTCACGAACTTCCGCGCGCGCCGTCACTCCACCGAGACGCTGATGGCGCCCTCGACGAGGCCGCGGGAGACGAACTCGAAGAGCGCGCCATTGACCGCGTAGCCCGCATCGGTGGCGACCACGAAGCCCGCCGCCTCGAGCTGCGCGATGGCCGCCTCGCTCGCCTCACCCTCTTTGCCGGCCGAGAGCAGCTCCACCACGGTGCGCTCTTCGGCGCTCATGGCGGTGACCAACGCCCGCAGGTGGTGGTCGAGCAGCGCGCGGCCCTCGTCGCTCTCGCCCAGCAGGTCGAGGTTCACCAGCTCGTCGCACTGCGCGGGGGTGATGGCGCCCTTGAAGTCGGGCGGCAGCCGCGAGGCCAGCACCGCGCAGAGCGAGAACAGCTCCCAGGGGCGGTTGCCGGAGATCTCCGCCAGCGCGCCCAGGGCCTCGTTCTCGAAGCTGACGCCCAGCGCGTTCGCGGGCGTCTGCACCAACGTCACCAGCTCTTCATCGGAGATGGCCGGCCGCGACACCACCTTCTCTTCGAAGAGCGCGTCGGCGTCGCGGTGCCGGTGGCACACCAGCACCACCTTCACGTTCTTCGGAACGTCGAGCAGCGCGTCGATGACCCTGGCCATGCCCTCGGCGCCCAGCGGCGTGAGCGCGATGAGCTCGTCGAAGCCCACGAACAGCGGCGCCGCCAACTCGCCCAACACCTGCAGCGGGCGCTGCACCTCGGCCTTGAGCCCTGCCGCGCCCACGCGCCCGAGGAACTCGTCGACCTTGGCAGCCACGCGCTGGAGCACGACCTCGACCGAGGGCGGCGCGCCGTCTTCCCGCTCCGGGTCGCGGAGGTCGAGCACGAAGGCGGCGCCGCCGGTGCGCTCACAGGCGCGCTGCAGCACCCCGCGCATGAGGGTCGTCTTCCCGATGCGCCAGAAGCCGCGGATACACAGCTGCAGGCCTCCGGTCATGTGGGCAGCGAGCTCGTCGTCGAGATCTCTGCGCGCGCGGAGTTCGTCGGGGAGCTCATAGATGGCGTCGAGGTACCGCCCGGCCAGCGGATGGAGTTGTGATGTCATGATGTCAGCCCTGGCCTCTTACCCTGAGCGTCCTCATTCGCACGATGCCTTCGAACAGATGTTTCTCGGTGTACAGCGACCGGTGGGAGGCGCGCTCGCCGGGGAGCCAGCTCTGGGGCTTTTCGAGCCACTGCTGGACCCGCACCTCCCCGTGGTGAGCGAAGGGCACCACCAGCTCCGGGGGCAGGCGCTTCCACACCTTGCGCTCCACCGGACGGAACTCGGCCTCGAAGCCCTCGCCGGCGTGGTCGTGCCGCCGCAGGTGGTCGAGGGTGCCGTCGAAGGCCCGGGAGATGTGGAAGAGCTCGTGCAGCACGGTGGCCACCCGCTGCCGCGGAGAGGAGCGCCTGAAGAACAGCGGCCGGAGGGTGATGCTGTAGAGCATCTTGCGGCCGTCCACCTTGACCAGCGGCTTCTTGCGGCCGAGCGAGTCGGTGCGCTTCCCTCCGGCGAAGACCAGCGGCTTCACCGTGCCCCGGGAGGCGCGCCGCGCTTCTCCCGCCACCACCAGCACCCGGCGCGCGTCGAGGTGCTTGAAGTCCGCGTGCGCCGAGGCCACGTGCCGGATGAGCGCGTACACCGCCTGCGTGAAGTCGGGTCTGCGGCGGGCCTGACTCGAAGCGCTCGACACCACGGGCCCCGATGATGCGCCAGGAGCCCGGCGGGGCTCCACGGCTTTTTTCACTCGCGGGCCGCGGACAGCGTCAGCGAGAAGTCCAGCGTCGGGTCGTCGCCGGCGCAGTCGCTGTGCAGGCGGCCGGTGGCCACGCCGAACATCGCCTCGCCGTCGCGGGAGGCCGCCGCCGAGGCCAGCTCCAGCGACCGGGTGCAGTCGCCGGGGGGCGCCGCCTCCAGCGTCAACGTCACCGGCGTGGTGAACGACGCCGCGCCGGGCTCCACCTGAAAGGCCTGCAGCCCGAAAGAGAACCCCCGGCCGTCGACGGGCTCCGCGACGAGGTCGAAGCGGCCCGCAGCGGTGATGGACACCCCGCCGCCGTACACCCGGGGGACGCCGCCGGTGTCGACGGCCACGTTGCCGGCCCAGCGGCCCGCCCAGTCGGCGGCCGGAAGACAACCCCACGAAACCAGCACCGTCAGCGTCACGAGCGCTCGCATGAGGCGCGCGTACCAACTAAGAGCTTTCGTCGCCATGCGCTCCGTCATTCTCTTCGCCGTCGTCGTCGTCAGCTCCTGCACTCCGCCCGTCGAGCCCACGCCGGACGCCGGCCGCACCATCGACACCAGCTGCGGCCTCGACTGCGAGGCGCAGCAGGAATACGGCCTCATCCTCGACCGCTGCTTCGAGTACTCCAAGAGCGCCACCCAGCGCGCCAGCCCGCCCGACCTCGGCGTCTACGTGCGGCGCGTCTTCACGCTCGAGGGCGACGTGCCCACCATCGAGGTCGTGTACTACCGGGGCGGCGGCAACATCGCCGCCACCGACTTCTTCACCCTGCCCGACGGCGCGCTGACGCTGGTGCGCCGCAGCCCCACCGGGGCGACCTCGCTCACCTACCTCCAGGACAACAAGGTCGACGGCGTGACCTGGCTCACCAGCGGCGCGGTGGTGGGCGCGCGCATCGAGACCGCGCGCGACGCGCGCCTGGGTGACGACGTCACCGGCACCCAGTACCGCGTCGACGTGGTGGAGGCGGTGGCCGCCGATCTGAACACCGTCGACGCCGGGGTGGAGACCGACGGCGGCATCAAGCTGCTCTTCGGCGAGACCCCCGCGCACTACTACGACTCGCAGCGCGTCTTCGTGCCCGGCCTCGGCTTCGTCCGGCTGACCCCCTCGGCCGCCATCGTGCAGGACGTACCGCACTACCTGCAGAGCGTGCGCGACATCGATCGCGACGCCGGCACCCCCACCTGCGGCCTCGGAGACTGAACGCCATGAAGCACACGCTCATCACCCTCTCGCTGTGTCTGGCGGCCTGTAAGACGGCGCCCGAGGTGCGCGCCGTGGCCGCGCCCACGCTCCCCCAGGAAGAGCTGACCATCGTCAGCCAGAGCCTCACCTCGGTGCAGGTGAAGTACACCGGCACGGTGCAGGCCGACGAGGCCTTCACGCTCGAGAAGGCGCGCTGGGAGTTCGTGGAGGACGGCGAGGTGAAGGAGCACGGTGAGGTGGCGCTGTCGGGCACCAGCTTCGAGCTGAGCCAGAAGCTCGAGTACGTCAAAGACGAAGAGGCCCTCAAGGCGATGGACGCGCGCGGCGGCTCGTTGCTGCTGGCGCTGCGCGGCACCCTGTTCGTCAAGGTGGGCGAGCAGACCTTCGAGCTCCCCTTCGCGCGCGCCAAGGAGGTGCGCACGCCGCGGCTCCCGCGCCTCAAGCTCATCGAGGTGCAGGCCGGCCGCTTCAGCGAGGCGGAGGTGCAGGCCAACTTTCAACTGGGCGTGGTCAACCCCAACCCCTTCGAGATCAACGTGACGGGGCTCGACTACAAGGTGCAGCTCGGCGGCAAGGAGGTCAGCGTGGGGACACAGGGCCGCGGCGACCGCGTCTCGCCGGCCTCCACCGGCGTGTTCGAGCTGACCTCGACGCTCAACGAAGAGACGCACGGCAAGGAGGCCGCGAAGCTCGTCAAGAGCAAGACGGTGCCCTGGGCGCTGTCGGCCACGCTGGCGCTCCCGCTCTTCAGCGAGACCCTGGAGCAGACCGGCGACATCAAGCTGACGCGCTGAATGCACTTCCTCACCGGAGACGTCCGCCAGTTCCCTCCGGTGGACGACGCCGATGAGGACGGCATCATCGCCGTGGGCGGCGACCTGACGCCGGAGCGCCTCGAGGAGGCGTACCGGCGCGGCATCTTCCCCTGGTACAGCGAGGGGCTGCCCATTCTCTGGCACTGTCCCGACCCCCGCTTCGCGCTGCTCCCCGAGGAGCTGCACGTGCCGAAGTCGCTGCGCAAGGTGATGAAGCGCGGCCTCTACGAGGTGACGCTCGACACCCACTTCGAGGGCGTCATCGACGCCTGCGCGAAGACGAAGCGCACCGGCCAGCGGGGCACGTGGATTACCCGGGACATGCGCAAGGCCTACGTGCGGTTGCACGAGCTGGGCCTCGCCCACAGCGCCGAGGCCTGGCACGGCGGCAAGCTGGTGGGCGGCCTCTACGGGGTGTCCCTCGGCCGCGTCTTCTACGGAGAGTCGATGTTCGCGCTGGCCGACGACGCCTCGAAGGTGGCCTTCGTCACCCTGGTGGAGTGGATGCACAGCTGGGGCGTGGCGCTGGTCGACTGCCAGCAGCAGACCGCGCACCTCGAGCGCTTCGGCGCGAAGCCCTGGCCCCGCGCGCGCTTCGTGGAGGCGCTGGCGACGTTGACCGGGCAGCCGGGGCGACCGGGGCGCTGGCAGCTCCCGGCGACGGCGCCCACCTGAGCTACGGCCCGGCGTCGCGCGCCGGCGGCGCCGCCACGTCGAGCTGGTCGTCGAGCGC
>CALNBU010000772.1 GCA_937875615.1 uncultured Archangium sp. | reverse complement strand
CCCGCCCCAGCCGGAGCGCGTCGAGGAGATCCTCCGCCCGGTGCGCCAGCCGCGAGATGCCGTCGAGCCCGAACATCGACGAGAGGCCCTTGAGCGAGTGCGCGGCCCGGAAGATGGCGTTGAGCCGGTCGGGGTCGACCTCTCCGCCGGGATGCCCTCCGAGCGCGAGCAGCTCCCGCCCCAGCGTCTCCAGAATCTCATTGGCCTCGACGACGAACTCGTCGAGCGCGCGCGGTTCGGTCATGGGAGCTTGAGGTAGCGCCGCACCAACCCCTGAATCGCCTCGGGGGTGAAGGGCTTGGTGACGTACTCGCTGGCCCCCAGCGACAGGCCGCGCTCCCGGTCGACGTCGCGGCCCTCGGTGGTGACCACGAACAGCGGCGTGTCACGGTAGTGGGGGTTCTTCTTGACGAAGTTGATGAGCTCCAGCCCGTTGATGTCGGGCATGTTGATGTCGGTGATGATGAGCTCGAAGCGGTGACGCGGCAGCACCTTGAGCGCCTCGAAGCCGCTCACCGCGGTGTGCACCTCTACCTGCACCAACACCTCCACCGCCGCGCGCAGGAGCTCGCGGGTGGCTGCCGAATCCTCCACGATGAGGACCTTGCGAGTCGACACGGCGGTCAGTCTAGCAGCTCGTCACGCTGAAAAGACCGCCACCGCGCCCTGAAAGTGCGAGGAGAAACCGCGGGCGATCAGCTCGTCACGCGCTGCGGCGAGGTCCTTCGGTAACGCCGGGAAGGCCAGCGCCACCGCGCTCACCTGCGCCCGGGTCAGCATGCCGGCGGCGGCCGCCAGCGCGTGCTCCAGCCCGAGCGCGGTCACCGCGCCGGCCTTGCCCAGCCCCACCGCGAACACCCGCCGCGCCGGCACCCGCTCGCGGGTCGGCAACAGCAGCGTGTCGCCGGGCGCGCCGACGAAGAACTTCGAGCGAAGAACGCCCGACAGCTCGCCGCACAACCGCCAGTCGAGGAAGCCCACCGCCCCCGAGAGCGGTCGCTCGTCCTCGGTGACGAAGCAGCAGAGCGACTCCACTCCCTGCAGCGAGTCGAGACCCTCGAGATCTCCGACCAGCTGCTGCGGCTTCACGTCGCGTCCACCGCGATCGCGATGCGGTCGAGCAACCCGTTGATGAAGGCGCTCGACGCCTCGTTGCCGAAGGTCTTGGCCAGCTCCACCGCCTCGTTGATGGTGACCTTGCGGGGAATGTCAGCGAGGTACTTGAGCTCGAACACGCCGATGCGCAACACGTTGCGGTCGATGCGCTGCATGCGATCGAGCCGCCAGTTGTGCGAGTGCGACTCGATGAGCTGGTCGATGTCGGCGCCGTGCGCGCGCACGCCCTCCACCAGCTTCCGGGCGAAGCCGTCGGCGGCGGGGTCCTTGGGGCCCTCGTCGTCGTGCGCGGTCCACGCGGCCTCCAGCGCCGCGAGCGGCGCGGCGTTGGGGTCCTGCTCCAGCTGGTAGAGCGCCTGCAGCGCGCGCTCCCGACCGAGACGTCGCGCGCCCACTACTTCCCGGCCCCGATGAGCGCGTGGAGGTTGACCAGCTCGATGAGCGCCACCGCCGCCTCGGCGCCCTTGTTGCCGGCCTTGACGCCCGCGCGGTCGACGGCCTGCTCCACGGTGTCACACGTCAACACCCCGAAGGTCACCGCCACCTCGGCGTTGGCCGCGAGCTGGCCGATGCCCTTGCTGACCTCCGAAGAGACGTACTCGAAGTGCGGCGTGCCGCCGCGGATGACGCAGCCCAGCGCGATGACGCCCACGTAGCGGCCCGACTCGATGACCCGGCGGGTGACGCCCGGGAGCTCGAAGGTCCCGGGGACCCGGTACACGTCGAGCTGCTGGTCGTCGACGCCGTGGCGACGGAGGGTGTCGAGCGCCCCGTTGAGCAGCGGCTCGGTGATGAAGCTATTGAAGCGGCTGACGGTGAGGGCGAAGCGGCCCTTCGGCGCGATGAGGTTGCCTTCGAAGAAGCGTGGCATCGGAGTCACCCTACTCCCAGGCGGATCTGCTCGACTACTTCGATTCCGTAGCGCTCCACGCCCACGATCTTGTTGGGCGTGTTGGTCAGCAACCGCAGCTTGCGGACCCCCAGGTCCTGGAGGATCTGCGTACCGATGCCCACCTCCTTGAGGCGCGCCTGGCCGTCGGCCACCGTCTGCTCGTTGCTGGGCGGCTTGTTCAGCAGCGCCTCGGGGCCGGTGTTGTGCCGGTTGAGCAGCAACACCACCCCGCGGCCCTCCTTCCCGATGAGGTCGAAAGAGCGCTTGAGCGTGCCCTCGCCGCTCAGCTGGTCGAGCGCGTCGGAGAGCGGCGTCGCGCGGTGGATGCGCGTGAGCACCGGCTTCTTGCCCCGCGGCTCGCCCAGCACCAACGCCAGGTGCACCGCCGGGTCGACGTCGGTGGAGTAGGCGAAGACCTCGAACTCGCCCCAGGGCGCGCGGCGCTCGCGAGACTGGCCGATGCGGCGCACCACCCGCTCCTTCGCCAGCCGCCAGGTGATGAGGTCCTCGATGGCCAGCAGCAGCAGCCCGTGCTTCTTCGCGAAGCGCGCCAGCTGCGGGCGCCGCGCCATGGTGCCGTCGTCGTTCATCACCTCGCAGATGACGCCCGCAGGCGTGAAGCCCGCCAACCGCGCCAGGTCCGCCGAGGCCTCGGTGTGCCCCGGGCGCACCAGCACCCCGCCGTCGAGCGCCTTCAAGGGGAAGACGTGGCCGGGGCGCGACAGGTCGGCCGGCAGCGCGTCGGGCCGGATGGCGGTGCGGATGGTGTGCGCGCGGTCGGCCGCGGAGATGCCGGTAGTGACTCCGCTGGAGGCCTCGATGGTGACGGTGAAGGCCGTCTGCCGCGGCGAGGTGTTGTCGTGCACCATGGGCGACAGGTTGAGGCGCTGCACCTGCGCCTCGGAGAGCGAGAGGCACACCAACCCGCGCGCGTGCTTCGCCATGAAGTTGATGGCCTGCGGCGTCACCTTCTCGGCGGCCATCACCACGTCGCCTTCGTTCTCCCGGCTCTCGTCGTCGGTGAGGATCACCATCTTCCCGCGCTTGATGGCGGCGATGGCCTTCTCCACCAGCGCGATGCTTCGTTGTTCGGACTGCACGTTCGACATGCGCGCCTCATGTCGCCAAACCGCGCCGCGCGCAACCGGCGCGAAGGCCAGTCTGCCCCGCCCCGCCGCACGTAGAATCAGCCCGCGGGCACACCGCAGGCCGACGCACTTCACGGGTCCGCCCGAGCAGGAACACCTCCACCGGCGATGTGCCCAAACCAGCGCCGCAGACGCTGGACGTGTGCAAAACACCTCCATCGAAGCCGCGGAGAGGCCATCTCCTCCCCCGAACAACCGGGGTCGAGCGGACCGTCTTGTTGCCTTTTGCGTCAACCTTCAATTGCAGCACTGCAACTGCGAGGGCGCGCCTCGCAAAGGGGCTTGATCCACAAGGGAATGTGGACGGCATGCACCTTGCTCATCAGGCTGTCCGTGCAACGACTCAAAGAGGTGCTCCCCAACGTCATCGGTGCCGCGCAGCTGGTCAGCGGAGAAGGTGGTTGGGAGACCGTGAACGTAGTGGGCGATTTGGAAGTGCGCTGGGCGCTCTCGGTGCTGCGGACCGGTGAGTCGCGCCTCTACTCCGACGTCGACGAGGCGTCGGAGGAGGTCGAGGCGGTGATGACCAGCCGTCAGGGCGTGCACGTGGTGGTCGCCGACGCGCGCGGCGCCATGGTGCTCCGTCTCGAACATGGCACCAACCTGGGCCTCGCCCTCGGCTACGCGCACGGCGTCGTCCGCGGCGGTGCGCCGTGACCATGGCGCTGCCCTCCTCCCTGAGCATCGACATGGGCCACCTCACCGCGGGCTTCAATGCCCAGACGTTCCAGCAGCTCTCCGAAGCGCTGGTCCAGACGGAGGACCAGAGCGCGATGCTGAGCCTGCACGGCGCACAGGGCGTGGGCGGCGTCTTCATCGACGAGGGGCGCATCGCCTGGGCCGCGGCGCCCGGCACGCGCCGGTTCCTCTCGCACCGACTGGTGGCCGCCGGCGTCAGCGAAGACGCCATGCACGGCCTGCTCGAAGAGGCGCGCACCAGCGGCGCTCCGCTGGGCCGGATGGTGGTGGACCGCGGCCTGATGAGCGCCAACACCTTCGCCGAGGTGCTCTTCGAGCACACCGTGGTGTCGCTGGGCCTGATGGCCTCCCAGCCGCTCGAGCGCATCGAGCACCACAACCGCCGCGGCGGGACCTTCGAGCTGGCCACCACCTTCCCCATGGTGCCGCTGCTCGCCGAGTCGGTGCGCCGGGTGGTGAAGGCCCCCTGGCGGGAGGCCGCCGGCGCGGGCGAAGATCTCATCGCCGTGGAGATAGCAGTGGTCGACCAGCAGGCGCTCCCGGTGCGGGTGCTCGGCCCGCGGGCCCCGAAGCTCTCCGAGCTGCGCTCCCTCGCCGGTGACGCGCTCGCGGTGATGAGCGACATCGGCGCGGGCACCGTCAGCTTCCGCCGCGGCGCCAGCAGCTGGTCCGTCTCCGGAAATCAGTCGTCGTTCGTCGTCAGTGAAGGCCGCTCCGCGCTCAGCTTCTCCTGGATGCTGGCGCAGAGCGGCGCCTGAAGCACCCTGCCGTCTGTCGTTTCACCTCACCCCAACCAACCCAAAGGAAGAGACCATGAGCAACATCAAGCAGACCCTGGAAGAGATGATGAAGATCGAAGGTGCCATCGGCGCGTGCGTGGTGGACTTCAAGAGCGGCCTCGCGCTCGGCTCCGTCGGCGGCGGTCAGGCGCTGAACATCGAGGTGGCGGCGGCCGGCAACTCGGAGGTGGTGCGCGCGAAGATGAAGGTGATGGGGCAGCTCGGCCTGAAGGACAAGATCGAGGACATCCTCATCAGCCTCGGCAGCCAGTACCACATCATCCGCCCCCTCACGAACCACGCCAACCTCTTCGTCTACGTGGCGCTGAACCGCGCGAACGCCAACCTGGCCCTGGCCCGCTACAAGATTCAGGAGCTCGAGGCCGGCCTCGCGGTGTGAGCCGCGCCCAGACGAAGGACGTGCGTGGGCCAGAGCGTGAGGCCCCGCGGGTCTCCGTCGAAGCTCGCCGCATAGGTCGCCAGCCGCGCCGCGTCGCCCAGCGCTCCGGGGACGCGCAGCGGATCTCCGACCAGCACCTCGGCCGTTGAGCCGCGCAGCCACGGCAACACCTGCGCCGCCAGCTCGACCGAGTAGCAGACGTCTCCCGCAAGAATGACGTCGAAGGCGCCGGCAGGTGCGCGGAGCAGCTCTGCCGTGGTGACCTCGAGCTGGACCCCGTTCAGCTCGGCGTTGCGCTGCGCCAGCGCGCAGGCCTCCGCGTCGAGGTCGGCGCACAGCACCGACGCCGCGCCCAGCTTCGCCGCGGCGACGCCCTCCAGCGCGCCACCGCAGCCGAAGTCCAGCACCCGCCGGCCACGCACCCACTCGGGGTGGTCGAAGAGGAAGCGGGCGAGCACCTGCCCGCCCGGCCACGCGAAGGCCCAGTACGGCATGCCCAGCGCCTCCGGCTCCGTGGCGTGCCACCACGGCGCCTCGGGCGGCAACAACCACAACCTCAGCTCCGGCACCAACCAGGGGGAGAGCGGCCGGAGCGCCGCCTTCACGCCAGGCCCGCGGCCTGGAGCTGCTCCAACGTCAGGCTGCCTCGCGGCCCCAGCATCCGCGCCACGTACTTGCCGACGATGTCCGCCTCGAGGTTCAGCCCGTCGCCCACCCGCTTCTTCCCCAGCGAGGTGCGCGCCAGCGTCTCGGGTATCAACATCACCTGGAAGTCATCCGCGCCCAGCGCGGTGACGGTGAGCGAGACCCCGTCGAGACACACCGAGCCCTTCTCGACGAAGAAGGGCGCCACCGCCGCCGGCAACGAGATGCGCAGCGCGGTGGTGCCGCCGTCGGGCCGCACCTCGCGCAGCGTCCCCACCGCGTCGACGTGGCCCTGCACCCAGTGGCCGCCGAAGCGGTCTCCCAGGCGGAGCGCGCGCTCGAGGTTCAGCCGCGTGCCGGGCACCCAGCGCGCCGCGGTGCTGCGCCGCAACGTCTCCGGCGCCACCTGCACCTTGAAGGCGCTGCCCCGGAACTCCACCACCGTCAGGCCCAGGTCACGCCCGCTGAACGTGGCGCGCCAGG
>CALNBU010000771.1 GCA_937875615.1 uncultured Archangium sp. | reverse complement strand
CTCACGTAGCCGCTCGCTCACCAGGTTCCGGGCGCGGTAGATGTCGGTGCCGTCGGCGAAGACCACCGTCACCACCGAGAGCCCGTACTTGGAGATGGAGCGCACCTCGGTGGAGCGCGGCAGCCCGGCCATGGCCCGCTCCACCGGCACGGTGACGTACTGCTCGACCTCCACCGGAGAGAGGGCGGGGGCGGCGGTGATGACCTGCACCTGTACGTTGGTGACGTCAGGCACCGCGTCGATGGGGAGCGTCAGGGCCGACCGCACCCCGGCGACGGCGAAGAGCAGGGTGGCGAGCAACACCACCGCGCGGTTCTGCAGGGACCAGCGGACCACCGCGGAGAGGAAGGCGAGCATGGCTCAGTGCTCCTCCGCCAGCGTCGACTTGAGCAGCAGGCTCTTGAGGGTGAAGCCGCCGGTGCTGACCACCTCTTCGCCCTCGCGTACGCCGGCGAGGATCTGCACGTCGTCCATGGCGGTGCTGCCCAGGGTCACGGTGTGCAGCACGAAGTCGCCGTCCGGCTCGCGGACGAACACCGCGTGCTTGCGATCGATCTCCAGCACCGCGTCGCGGGGCACCAGCAGCTGTGGCGCCGAGGTGGTGGGCTCGGCTACGGCCACGTGGGCGCGGCCGAAGAGCCCGAGCCGCAGCGCGCCGTCGGGGTTCTCCAGGCGCACCCGCGCGGTCAGCGTTCTCGCGACGGGGTCGAGGCGCTGGCTGACGTAGTCCACCGTGCCGTGGAAGTGCCGACCGGGCCAGGCGTTGAACTCCACCTCGGCGTCGGCGCCGGCCGGGAGCCGCGCGAGATCCTTCTCGAACACCCGGCCGAGGAACCAGAGCTCGGAGAGGTCGACGATGGTGCCCAGCACGGTGTCGGGGGCGATGGGCTGCCCGGCCACCGCGTCGCGCGCCACCACCACGCCGGAGATGGGCGCGCGCAACCCCACCACGAAGCCGGTGCCCTGGTCCGCGCCCATGGCCGCCAGCTGCGCGCCGAGCGCCTTGACCTCGGTCTCCAGGGCGTGCGCGTCGGCCTCGGCGTTGAGCGCCGACTGCTCGGGCTCCACCTTGCTGTCCTGGAGCGCGCGCAGCCGTTCGGCGTTGGCGCGGGCGGCGCGGGCGCGCGCGGTGGCCGACTGGAGCGCGCCGCGGAGGCGCCCGACGTCGGGCACCCGCACCAGCGCCAGCAGCTCGCCGCGCTTCACCGTCATGCCCTCGTTGAAGCGCACCTCTTCGAGGCGCCCGGCGACGGTCGAGG
>CALNBU010000770.1 GCA_937875615.1 uncultured Archangium sp. | reverse complement strand
TCACCACCAGGCGCGCCTGGTACACCTCCACGTCGTTCACCAACTGCAGCAGGCGGACGCTGGCGCCGAAGCGGGTGCCCCAGGTGTGCGCGGGCTTCAGCGTGGCCGTGGCGGAGAGACCGTAGCGCGCGCGCTGCGTCAGCGCCCAGGCGGTGACGGCGCCGGGGAGCGCCTGGCCGGTGAGCGGCGCGGAGAGCGTGCCGGTCTCGAAGCGCGCCACCTTTCCGTCGGGGGAGAGGCGCACCTGGGTGGCGGGGGGCGTGAGGACGTTGGCGGCGAGGACGAGGGCGGTGAGGGAAAGCACGTGCATCTCCTTGTGGTGCCTGACGGCCGAGGCACCTTGAAAGCCGGCGCACACTAGCCCATATGTGGACGCCATGAAGAAGCTGCGTTGTGCCCTCATCGGAGCGACCGGGCTGGCCGGTCAGCAGTTCGTCTCGGCGCTGATGAATCACCCCTGGTTCGAGCTGACCGGGTTGGCGGCCTCCCCCCGGAGCGCGGGGAAGCAGTACCTCGACGCGCTCCGGAACAGCAGCGGGATGGTGAGCTGGTTCCTCACCGAGCCGCTGCCTCCGCACATCGCCCAGATGACGGTGCAGGCCGGCGACGCCCTCGACGTGTCGGCGTACGACGTCATCTTCTCGGCGGTGGAGGCCGACGTGGCGAAGGTGCTGGAGCCGAAGTACGCGCAGACCACGCCGGTCATCTCCGCCGCGAGCGCCTTCCGGTATGAGCCAGACGTGCCGTTGCTCATTCCTCCGGTGAACCCGGAGCACCTCGAGCTGCTGCGTACCCAGCAGCAGGCGCGCGGTTGGAAGGGCTTCATCGCGCCGATGCCCAACTGCACCACCACCGGCCTCGCGGTGACCCTGGCGCCGCTGCAGGCCGCCTTCGGTGTGAAGGCGGTGGTGATGACCTCGCTCCAGGCGGTGTCGGGCGCGGGGCGCAGTCCGGGCGTCATCGGCCTCGACATCATCGACAACGTGGTGCCGTACATCGCGAAGGAAGAGGGGAAGGTGGAGGTCGAGACCAGGAAGATCCTCGGCGCTCCCGGCGCGCCGCACGCGATGAAGGTCTCGTGCACCTGCACGCGGGTGGCGGTGCTCGAAGGGCACACCGAGGCCGCGTGGGTGTCGCTGGAGCGGTCGGCGTCCGTCGAGGAGGTCCAGCGCGCGCTCCGCGAATGGAAGGGGCACCCGTGGACGGAGGGGCTCCCCTCTGCGCCTCCGCGCTGGATCGAGCTGCACGAAGATCCGTTCCGTCCCCAGCCGAGGCTCGATCGCGACGTGCACGGGGGCATGGCCACCTCGGTGGGTCGGGTGCGCGAAGACGACGTGCTGGAGAACGGTGTGAAGTACGTGCTGGTGTCGCACAACACCCGGATGGGCGCGGCGCGCGGCGCGGTGCTGGCCGCCGAGCTGCTCAAGACGCGCGGTTTCCTGGCAGCAACCTGAGAGCAAAAGCGCTAAGGAAACGCCATGGCCTACGTCGTCGCCGAACCGTGCGTGAAGTGCAAGTACACTGACTGCGTCGAGGTGTGCCCCGTGAACTGTTTCTACGAGGGCGCCAACTTCCTGGTCATCCACCCCGACGAGTGCATCGACTGTGGCGCCTGCGAGCCGGTGTGCCCCACCAAGGCCATCTTCGCCGAGGGAGACCTCCCCGAGCGGTGGAACGAATACAAGACGCTCAACGCGGAGTTCGCCACCCAGTGGCCGAACATCAACGAGAAGAAGGACGCGCTCCCCGAGGCCGAGGAGTTCAAGGCCGTCGATGACAAGCGCGCGCTCTTCGACACGGCGCCGGGCGGCAACTGAGCCGGCGCCTCAGGCCACGGTGAGCTGACGTACGTTCAGGCCACGTGACGCCAGCTCTTCGCGGATTCGTGAGAGCGCCTGCGCGTCGACCGGGCCGTTTCTTCCCAGCAGTCGGACGGAGATCTCCTTCGGCCCCACGCGGACGATCTCCGCCTTCGTTCCCAGGGCATTGTTGAGCGTCAACGAGAGGCCCGGGCGGTTGGCCTTCATGAAGGTCTCTATCTTCTCCACCAGCTGCAGCGCGGCGGTGACGCCCGGGCGCTCTGGCGTCTGCGTGGGCGACGGAGTGGACGGCGCGCCCTGCGGCGACAGACCCACGCCTTCGATGGGCCGGGGCGGTGGTGGCGGCGGCTCCTGCTGGGTCAGCTCCCGGCCCAACGCCTCGAGCAGCCGGTTCTCCTGTTTCTCGGTGAGCAGCTCCGCGCGCTCGCTGCGCGCGTGGGTGAGGCTCTGCGCCGTCACCACGTGGTCGCTGCGGGCGTCCGTCAACCGTCGCGCCTCACCGTCGACCTGCGCCCGGGCCCGGGAGAACACCTGCGCCGTCACCACGTGCGGCTGCGCGGGGGCGCCGGTCGGGCGCTGAGTGAGGCCGGGTTGCGCCGCGTTCGCCGGGGGCGCCGCGTTGGTCGTGCTCGCGGTGGTGGTCGCGTTGGCCCGCGTCGTACGGCCGCCAGTCAGGGCGGAGGTCGGAGCGGCCGGCTGCCCCGGCAGCTCCCGGGCCTCGGGGCGTGGCGCGCGCCTGGGCTCTCGTTGGACCGGTCCCAGCACGTCACGGAACGGTTGGCGGGCGGGCGCAGCGGCGGGACTGACGGCCTGCTTGGGGTCGACTTTCATGGTGCCACCGCACCACAGCAGCCCCGATGCCGGAGGCCACGACGTGTCGTTTCAGCAGGTTGAGGTGTCTTTGGTGTCTTCCGCGAGACACCGGCGACGTCAGTGGCCGAAGCCGCCGACCTGCTTCGGCGCCAGCCCGGTGAGCTCGTTGATGGCCATGGGGCAGGTGGCGACGTCCTCCGGCCGGCCGATGAGCACGCCTTGCGTCCAGTCGATGTCGTTGAACACCAGACCGTCGCGCACCTCGTACTCCAGCATGTTCCGGGTCATCTCCCAGAAGCGGCCCTTCACCAGCACGCGCTGGCCGCGGAAGAACTTCTCGATGTCGGCGAACTGCTTCGACTGCAGGCGCACGAAGATGGTGACCGGCGGAATGACCACCGGCTCGGTGGCGGTGAGGTCGACGCGATCTCTGCGCGGGTCCGGCGGCATCCACGAGAGGATCGCCACCAGCTCCTCGGCCTCGGCGTCGCGGTAGCGCTTCTTCTTCTTGCCCCTGGGCTGGTTGACGCCGATCTCCAGCAGCGTGGCGCCGGCCCAGCTCACGTCGCGGTCGAGGTAGGTGTCACGGAAGCCTGCTTCCACGTCGGTGGTGACGGCCGAGGTGGCGGCCTTGGTCTCGACGATGTAGCGGTGCTTGAGGAGCGGCAGCGTGAAGAGCGACGAGTCGATGGGCGAGACCTGCTCGTTGATGAGCTTGAGCTTGGCGAGGTCGATGATCTTGGTCTTCTTCTGGAGCGCGGTGGCCAGGGTGAGCCACTCGTCGGGCATGCGCTTGTCGATCATCACCCGCCGCACCATCGCCACCAGGAAGGCCGTGGCCGAGAAGTTGGGCGTGGAGAGCTGGGTGTTGAGCGCGTTGACCAGAATGGGGTCGAGCAGGAAGTTGTCGTCGCGCTTGTGGAGGAACGGCGCGACCTCGGAGAGCGCGAGGAACAGGCCGCTGTAGAGCTGCACGCAGCCCTGATTCTCGAGGATGACCTCGGGCGTGGAGATGGCCTTGTAGAACTTCGACCGCAGCAGACGCCGGTCCATCGTCTCTTCGCGGTAGTTGGGCGGCTTTCCGTCGCCGAAGACTTCTTCCTTCTGAGCGAAGGCCGGGAGGGCCAGCGTCAGCGCGAGGGTGGCGGGCAACAGGCGTGTCACGGAGAGCGAGGGTAGCACCAGCGGCCCAGACGGGGACCCCAGAAGGCATATTCCCAGTTCGGCCGCAATTCTGTATGGGGCGACCATGGTGACCGAGGCAAAGACAGACATTTCCCTGAGGCCGGTCTCCGGCGAGGGCGAGCTGTTCCAGGCGCTCGCCA
>CALNBU010000769.1 GCA_937875615.1 uncultured Archangium sp. | reverse complement strand
GCACGGTCTGGCCGACATCGCCGCGCACGTCGAAGCCGCCGTCGGACAACAGCGGGCCGAGCGCTCCGCCGAGCGCCGCGTCGGCCACCACCAACACCAGCCGTCGCCGTGCGTCCGACCCGCTCATCGAAGTGCTATCCATACCGCGCCGTGACCCTCTCCGAGCTGTTGAATCGCCCTGCCATAGACCCCGCCGCCCTCGCCGAACATCTCGACAGCCTAGATGACGCAAAACGCATCACCCAGACCCTTGCGCTGAGCGCGCGGCACCAGGCCCGGCTGTTCGAGGTGGTCGAGGGCGCGCGGCCCATCACGCTCGAGGCGCTGGCCCCCTCCTCCGCGCCGCCGCTCCAGGGCCTGCCACACCAGGGCCGGAACTCGATGTACGCGTTCACCCGCTTCACCAAGCTCTTCGCGGTGCCCGACGAGCCGGCGCTGACGACGACGGAGCGCTGGGGCTGGAACCGCGCCGGGCCGGTGGTCGAGAACTTCGTGGGCCCCGGCTACTTCGTGGTGACCCAGCAGGGCGCCGAGGTGCTGGTCGACTACCGGCGGCTGCCGCCCCGCCCGCTGCTCGGCGCGCCGCCGGTGCGGAGCAACGCCACGCGCCTCTCGTTCTTCGTCTACAACCGCACCAGCGACGTGGTGCGCGGCGTCTCGGCGCACGTCTCCGTCGGGCGCGCGTGGCGCGGGACCCGGCGGCTCGACAACTGGTTCGTGCTCTGCCGCACCGCGGCGCGCTGAAGCGTTCGCCAGCCGCGGCCGCGAGAGTAGGCTCCGCCCATGTCGCCGTTGGAGCTGCGCATGCGGCAACTCAAGAAGTATGCGCGATACATCAAGGGCTACTTCGAGTTCGACCGCGCCACCAACCAGGTGGTGCGGCGGACCGACTTCACCAACTGCCCCCGGCCGGTGCTGCTGCTCTACGGCTTCATGTCGACGCGGCAGAGCTTCGAGATCCTCGAGCACCGCCTGCGCAGAGACCAGTTCTGCGTGTGGAGCATCAACCTCGGCGGCTGGAAGGAGCTGTTCAACACCAACGCCATCGACGCCCTCGCCGAGAAGGTGCGCGAGAAGGTCGAGCGCCTCTACGTGCGCTACCCGCAGATGGGGCCGCTCTCCATCGTCGGCCACTCCAAGGGCGGGCTCATCGGCACCTACTACGTGAAGCGCCTGGGCGGCGAGCAGCGGGTGCGCAACGTGGTGACGCTCGGCACGCCCTTCAACGGCTCGCCCTCGGCGTACTTCGGGGTGGCCGCCTACGGCCTCATCTCGCGCAGCATCTGGCAGCTCACGCCGCGCTCGCCCTTCATCCGCCGGCTCAAGCTGGGCACCTTCCCCCGGGAGGTGCAGCTGACCTCGGTGTACTCGCGCGCCGACCGCGTCAACCCGCCCCCCAGCTGCGTGCTGGAGCTGAACGCGCCGAACCTGCGCAACGTGGAGCTGCCGGAGGTGGTGCACCGGGAGTTCCTCACCAACCGCGCGGTGTACCAGGAGGTGCGCCGGGCGCTGTTCTCCGGCTACGGGCTCCCCGTGCCCGCCGAGCCCACCGCCGCCCGCCTGCGCCGGCGCGATTGAATTCAGGTCGGGCGGGTGTCAAGGGCGCCCCATGGTGACGAAGCGCCCACCCTCGCGCTGGGACCTGGTGCTGGACCAGAAGCCGGTGCCGGTGCTGGAGCACCTGCTGAAGGAGGTGGCCAGGCTCTTCGCCAACGAGCTCCGCGAGTGGCCGCCGCGCTTCGCCGACGGGGTGACGCCCGCGGTGGTGGTCGCCGCGCCGCACCGGCCCCACGCCCTGCTCTACCGGGCGGCCTTCACCCTCGCCCGCTTCGAGCTGGGCCGCGAGCTGGAGGCCTCCACCGACTTCCTGCGGAACCAGCGGTGGCTGTCCGAGGGGCTGAGCGTTAAAGACAAGCCCATGTTGTTGTTCCTCTCGGCGTTCATGACCGAACAGCTGCTGGCCTTTGCCGAGGCCACGCAGGGCCGTGTAAAACGCCCTCGATTGATCACCGTCGTCGACGACGTCGAACGACACTTCTTTGAAGGCCTCGAGAGTTCCCCGTGAAGACCGACGCTGCTGCCGCCACCCCCTCCGACTCCCGACGCCCGCCGGGCAAGCTGCCCCGCCCCAACGAGGCCTGCTGGTGCGGCTCGGGCAAGAAGTACAAGAAGTGCCACCAGGACGACGACGCGGAGTTCGCGAAGCAGGAGCGCGTGCAGCTCGAGGCGCACCGCGTGCGGCCCGGCCGCGTCTCGCCCAGGCGCCCGGTGCCCGAGCACATCGCCCGGCCCGACTACTGGGAGACCGGCGTACCCGGGCGCGGCACCGGCCGGCTGGGGCGCACCGACGAGGAGCTGGTGCGCATGCGCCGGGCCTGTCGCGAGGCGGCGCGCATCCTCCGGCTGGCGGGCGAGTTGGTGAAGCCCGGCGTCACCACCGACGAGCTCGACGCCTACGTGCATGAATTGACCATCCAGGCCGGGGGCTACCCCAGCCCGCTGGGCTACCGCGGTTTCCCCAAGTCGCTGTGCACCTCGGTGAACGAGGTCATCTGCCACGGCATCCCCGATGACCGCCCGCTGGAAGACGGCGACATCGTCAACCTCGACGTCACCATCTTCCTCGACGGCATGCACGGCGACACCAACGCCACCTTCCTCTGCGGTGAGGTCGATGAGCGCAGCCGCCAGCTGGTGCGCGTCACCCACGAGTGCATGATGAAGGGCATCGAGGCGGTGAAGCCCAACCGTCCGGTCTCGGACATCGGCCGCGCCATCGAGCAGCACGCGGAGCAATACGGCTACGGCGTGGTGCGGGCCTACTGCGGCCACGGCATCGGCGACGTCTTCCACTCCGGGCTGCAGATCCCGCACTTCTTCGACGCGAAGTCGAACACCCGGATGCTCCCCGGCATGACCTTCACCATCGAGCCGATGATCGCCCTGGGCACCCACGAAGAGACGACCTGGGACGACGACTGGACGGCCGTGACCAGGGACCTCAAGCGCGCGGCGCAGTTCGAGCACACCATCGTGGTCAACGACGTCGGCTCCGAGATCCTCACCCGGGAAGCGTGATGGGCGCGCTGGGGCTGGGCCTGGCGGCGCTGGGGCGCCCCGGGTACATGACGCTGGGCCACGAGCAGGACCTGCCTTCGCTCGCGCCCGAGGCCATGGAGTCGCAGACGCACCGGGTGCTCGACGCGGCGTGGACCGCCGGCGTGCGCCACTTCGACGTCGCCCGCAGTTACGGCCGCGGCGAGGCCTTCCTCGCCACCTGGCTCCAGGCCCGGCGACCGAGCGGCGTGTGCGTGTCCTCCAAGTGGGGGTACCGCTACACCGCCGACTGGCGCTCCGACGCCGCGGTCCACGAGGTGAAGGAGCTGTCGGCCACGCACCTCTCCGCCCAGTGGGCCGAGTCGCGCGCCCTGCTGGGGCCGTGGCTCTCGGTGTACCAGATCCACTCCGCGACGCTCGAGAGCGGCGTGCTGCGCGACGCGGCGGTGCTGGACCGCCTGGCGGAGCTCCGGGAGTCCGGCGTGGAGGTGGGCCTCTCGGTCACCGGCCCCCGACAAGGTGACGTCATCGACGCCGCGCTCGCGCTGCCCGTCTTCAGCTGGGTGCAGGCCACCTGGAATGTGCTGGAGCCCTCGGCGGGGCCGGCGCTGGCCCGCGCGAAGTCCAGGGGCTGGCGCACCATCGCCAAGGAGGGCCTCGCCAACGGCCGCCTCTCACCCCGGAGCGACGTCGCCGGCTGGGCCGCCTGGGCCGACGCCCGGGGCGCTTCCCCCGACGCGCTGGCGCTGGCCATCGCGCTGGCGCAGCCCTTCCTCGACGTGGTGCTCTCGGGCGCGGCGACGGAGCTCCAGCTCGCGTCGAACCTCGTCGCCCGGCGACTCGAAGCGCCGGACGACTGGCAGCGCTTCTCCCTGCCCGCCGCGACGTACTGGGGCCAGCGCGCGCAGCTCCGCTGGAGCTGACCTCAGTCGAGGTTGATGGGCACCTGGAACTCGCGGCACATCCCGGCGTCGCTCTGCACCGTGGGGCAGCTGTCGCTCTCCACCACCGGCGTGAGCCGCGCGCTGTCCTCGACGCAGCCGTGGCCGATGCGTCCCCCCGACGGGTAGTCGCCGTTGCGCGGGCCACCCCAGAAGTCCATCCAGATGAGGTAGTCGCTGCCGGTCTGGGTGGGGACCCAGCGCATGCGCAGGGTGTTGTCGGCCGCGGTCCACTGCTGGATGGGCGTCACGTCGATGCCCATCAGGTTGAACGCGCCGCTGGTCTCGATGGCGTCGAAGTCCTCCACGTTCTCGGGATCCGCCCCGTCGGCCACCGCCTTGATGCGGGCGCAGGTCACCGCGGAGCCATCGAGCGCGGTCTTCTTGATGAAGCGCACTGAGGCCGAGCGGGGGATGCGCGGCGCGAAGACCGGCACGTTGACGCCCACCACGTTCGGCCGCACGTACTCGGCGTTGGCCCGGCACACCCCGGCGGTACACAGGGGCACCGGCTGGTCGCGGAAGACGTCCCGCTCGACGCAGTCGGCTTGCACGGTGCAGGCCTGGCCGCACTTCTCGCAGCTGCCGTAGTCGGGCGCGCAGACCACCTGCGCTTCACACGACGGATCCGCGCAGTCGATGAGACCGTTCCCGTTGTTGTCGACGCCGTCGTCGCAGAGCTCGACACCTGCATCGCTGGTCGCCGGTCCTCCGGAGCAACCGGCGAAGAACATCGCGACGCAGAGGGCGGTGGAGAGCTGGCGCATAGGCCGCGCCCTCTAACCCAAACGCCCCCGCCCGATCTACCTGCGGTCAGCGATTCATGCCGCCCAGGAACTCGGTGTTGTCCCGGGTGGGGCGCATGTGCTTCAGCACGAACTCCATGGCGTCGATGGGCGTGAAGGGGTGCAGCACCTGACGCAGCGCGGTGACCCGCACCAGATCCGCCGGCCCCAGCAGCAGCTCCTCCTTGCGGGTGCCGGACTTGTTGATGTCCATGCAGGGGAAGATGCGCTTCTCGAAGAGCTTGCGGTCGAGGACGATCTCCGAGTTTCCGGTACCCTTGAACTCCTCGAAGATGACCTCATCCATGCGGCTGCCGGTGTCGATGAGCGCGGTGCCGATGATGGTCAGCGAGCCGCCCTCTTCGATGTTGCGGGCCGCGCCGAAGAAGCGCTTGGGCCGGTGCAGCGCGTTGGCGTCGACGCCGCCGGAGAGGATCTTGCCCGACGGCGGCACCACCGTGTTGTAGGCGCGCGCCAGGCGGGTGATGGAGTCGAGCAGGATGCAGACGTGCTTCTTCTGCTCGGCCAGCCGCTTGGCCTTGTCGATGACCATCTCGGCCACCTGCACGTGCCGCGTGGCGGGCTCGTCGAAGGTGGAGCTGACGACCTCGCCGCGCACCGAGCGCTGCATGTCGGTCACCTCTTCCGGCCGCTCGTCGACGAGCAGCACGATGAGGTGGATGTCGGGGTGATTCTGGGAGATCGCGTGCGCGATGTTCTGCAGCATCACCGTCTTGCCCGCCTTGGGCGGCGCCACGATGAGGCAGCGCTGGCCGAGGCCGATGGGCGAGAACATGTCGATGATGCGGGTGGTGAAGTCGGCCTGGTCGTGCTCCAGATGCAGCTTCTGCGTCGGGTAGAGCGCGGTGAGGTTGTCGAAGAGGATCCGCTCCTTCACCTCGGCGCTGAAGGGGTCGGAGAAGTTGATCTTCTCCACCTTCTGCAGAGCGAAGTAGCGCTCGCCCTCGCGCGGCTGGCGGATAGGCCCGGAGATGGTGTCACCCGGCCGCAGGTTGAAGCGCCGCACCTGACTGGGCGAGACGTAGATGTCGTCGGGGCTGGGCTGGTAGTCGGAGTCGGCGGAGCGCAGGAAGCCGTAGCCGTCGCTCATCAACTCCATCACGCCCTCGGCCTGCACCTCGTAGCGCTTCTCGGTGACGTTCTGGAGGATCGCGACCAGCAGCTCCTGCTTCTTGAAGCCCTGCGTGCCCTCGATGCCCAGGTTGTGGGCCATCTTGGACAGCTCGGTGATCTTCATGCGCTTGAGGTCGGTCAGCTTCAGGACCTGGAGCTTGCGCTCGGAGTCGCCGCCTTCACCGGCGGCCTCGGGCTCCGGCGCCTCCTCCACCGCGGCCTCGCCCGAGATCCGCGCTTCCTGGAGATCATCGTCACGCACCGCGTGCGTCACCGGAGTCAACACCGGCGCCACCTGCCCGGGCTCTTCGGGCTCCTCCCGCTCCACCGGCTCGTCTTCACGCGCGGCGGCGCGGGCCGCGACGTCTTCGAGCTCGGGGGCGTCGGACTCGCCGGGCTCGCGACGTGAGCGCGACTTCTTCGGCTTCTCGTCGTCTTTTGCGCGGCGTTTCTTCGACGAGTCAGGAGATGACTTGGGGCTACGGGCTGCTGCCATGATGAAAAGAGTCTTCTGGTCGCAGCGGCTGCCAGAACGTCGGCTGCGAGCGCAAGTGCGTGTGGGTTGGGGCTTCGTCCGGTTCGCCCGTACCTGAGCGCGCCTTCAGAATGACAGCGTGGCCAAGGTACGGGCGCGCTTTTCCCAAGTCAAGCGAGATAGCCGCCTCAACGCGACTCACAGCGGAGAAACTGCCCACCTCCGCACACGCACGGCGGTCCCCCGCACTCCGATGGACACCAGCAGGCCTCCGCCACCACCGCGCAATCGGTGCGCGCCGCACACCCGCAGGCCGTCTCCAGCGCGCAGGGGTCTACCCCGCCACATGCCTGGAGCACCATCGCCGCACACCACAGCAGAAGAAGAGGCCACCTGGCGGTCTGGAAACGCATCGTGCGTGCAGGCCAAGCAAGCGACAGGCCACGCCGGCGACGCCTCATGAATCAGCCGGTTCGCGGCGGCCCCGCTCAGAAGTCTGAGGCCCGGGCCCCTCGATTTTTTGGAACGCCGACACGGCAGAAGCCGCGCACCGGAGGCGGGCGCGCAGGGTAAGAGCGCCGACCGTGACGGACGACCAACGACACGCGGAGCTCCTCGACCTCATCGCCCGCCACGACCGGCTCTATTACACGCTCGACGCCCCGGAGCTCTCCGACACCGCCTACGACACGCTGATGCGGGAGCTGCAGGCCCTCGAGGCGCGCCACCCCCACCTGCAGACCCCCCAGTCGCCCACCCAGCGCGTCGGCGGCGCGGTGCTCGAGAAGTTCGCCCGGGTGACGCACCGCCAGCAGATGCTCTCGCTGGGCAACGTCTTCGATGAAGGCGAGCTGGCCGAGTTCGACGAGCGCATCCGCAAGGCGCTGAACGTCGAGCAGGTCACCTACGTGTGCGAACCCAAGCTGGACGGCCTCGCCATCGAGCTGGTCTACGAGCACGGCCGCTTCGTGCAGGGCAGCACCCGCGGCGACGGGGTCATCGGCGAAGACGTCACCGAGAACCTCAAGACCATCCGCAACCTGCCGCTGCTGCTGACCGGCGAGGCGCCCAGGCTGCTCGAGGTGCGCGGCGAGGTCTTCATCAACAAGAAGGACTTCAAGAAGCTGAACGAGCAGGCCCTGGCCCGCGGCGACGCGCCGTACGTGAACCCGCGCAACACCGCGGCCGGCTCGCTGCGACAGCTCGACACGAAGATGACCGCGGCGCGGCCGCTCAGCGTGTACCTGTACGAGCTCGGCGAGGTCGACGGCCTCACCTTCGCCACGCACGCGGAGAAGCTGCAGACCTTCGAGCGGCTCGGCCTCCCGGTGAACCCGCGCCGGAGCGTCGTCCAGGGGCGGGACGGCGTGCTGGGCGAGTACGCCGCGCTGCTGCGCGACCGCCACGCGCTCCCCTATGAAATCGACGGGCTGGTGGTGAAGGTCGACGACAGCGACGCGCGCCTGCGGCTGGGCCGGGTCTCGAAGACGCCGCGCTGGGCGGTGGCCTACAAGTTTCCGCCCGAAGAGATGGAGGCCTTCGTCGAGCACATCGACGTGCAAGTGGGCCGCACCGGAGCGCTGACGCCGGTGGCGCACCTCCGGCCGGTCTTCGTAGGCGGGGTCACCGTGAGCCGCGCCACCCTCCACAACGAATCGGAGCTGCGGCGGAAGGACGTGCGCGTCGGCGACTGGGTCTTCCTGCGGCGCGCGGGCGACGTCATCCCCGAGATCGTCAAGGTCATCACCAGCCGGCGCGAAGGCGAGCTGGCAGAGTTCCCCTTCCCGACGCAGTGCCCCGTCTGTCAGGGCCCGGTGCGCCGCGAGGAGGACGGCATCATCGCCCGCTGCACCAACCGCGCGTGCCCCGCGCAGCTGGCCGGCCGGCTGCGCCACTTCGCCACCCGCACCGCGATGGACATCGACGGCCTGGGCGAGAAGCTGTGCGAGGCGATGGTCGAGACCGGCCTCGTCACCTCCGTCGCCGGGCTGTACGCGCTGGAGGCCTCGCAGCTGATGACGCTGGAGCGCATGGGAGAGAAGTCGGCGCAGAACCTCGTCGCCGCCATCGAGCACAGCAAGCGCACCACGCTGCGCCGCTTCATCTACGCGCTCGGCATCCCCGAGGTGGGTGAGGCCACGGGGAAGACGCTGGCCGAACACTTCCGCGACATGGACGCGCTGATGAACGCCTCCATCGAGGCGCTCGAGGGCGTGAAGGACATCGGCCCGGAGATGGCGAAGTCCATCCACGGCTGGTTCGAAGACGAAGAGAACCGCGCGCTGGTGGCGGAGCTGCGCTCCGCCGGCGTCGCGCCCGGAAGGCACCTTCACCGGCAAGACGGTGGTGCTGACGGGGACCCTGTCGATGCCGCGCGAAGAGGCGAAAGAGGCCATCGAGCGCCGCGGCGGCAAGGTGTCGGGCAGCGTGTCGAAGAAGACCGACTACGTGGTCGCCGGGGAAGACGCCGGCTCCAAGTTGAAGAAGGCGCAGGAGCTGGGCGTGCGCGTACTGAGCGAAGCCGAGCTCATCGCCCTGCTCCAAGAATGAATCTTGAGGTTGAAGTCATCTATTTTTAGATTAAGTCTAACCGCATGGGCGACACTCCCGTCGCTCACCGTCCCCAGGGAGCCCCATGCGACTCAGTTCTGCAGGCGTGGCCATCACCACGCTCGTCCTCTCCACCTCGGCGCTCGCCGGTGACCCGAAGCCCAACAGCTTCTGGTGGCCGCAGCAGCTCGACCTCTCGCCGCTCCGGGCCCACGCCCCCACCTCCAACCCGCTGGGAGAAGACTTCGACTACGCGAAGGCCTTCGCCACCCTCGATCTCGCGGCCGTCAAGAGCGACATCAAGCAAGTGCTCACCACCTCACAGCCGTGGTGGCCCGCCGACTACGGCACCTACGCGCCGTTCTTCATCCGCATGGCGTGGCACAGCGCCGGCACCTACCGGCTCGGCGACGGGCGCGGCGGCGCGGGCGGCGGCCAGATGCGCTTCGACCCGCTCAACTCGTGGCCCGACAACGCCAGCCTCGACAAGGCGCGGCGGCTGCTGTGGCCGGTGAAGCAGAAGTACGGCCAG
>CALNBU010000768.1 GCA_937875615.1 uncultured Archangium sp. | reverse complement strand
ATGGTTACAAATGGATCGACTACCGCGACATTCCGGCCGAGACCGAGGCCGAGCGGCACGCCCGCGCCGCGGCCCTCGCCAGGCCGGCGCCCGTGAAGCGCCCCCGGGACCTGCGCCCCTTCTTCATGGCGGCCACGGCGGCCCTGGCCGCGCTGCTGGTCTTCTCGCTGTGGCCCCGCGAGGTGGTGGGGCGCGTGCTGGTGGCGGGCCGCGGCCTCACCGTCGATGGCGCGAGCGCGACGAAGGACGCGCCGCTGTTCGAAGAGGCGGTCATCGCCACCGGGAAGGAAGACGCCGCCATCGTGCTCGAGGGCCAGCACGGGCGCCGGGGGCTGCTGCTGCGCCCTCACACCCGCCTGCGCCTCGTCTCCAGCGACGACGTGCTGCTGCTGTCCGGCCGGCTGCGGGTGCAGGTGCTGAAGACGAAGGGCGCCTTCCGGGTCTACGAGGGCGGCGCGCGCGTGGAGCAGGTGGCCCCCGGCGTCTTCGTGATGGAGGAGAAGCCGCAGCACACCCTGGTGGCGGTGCACCAGGGCAGCGTGCGCGTGGTGGGCACCACCGGCGGTGGCGTCGGCGTGAAGGAAGGCCAGCAGACGGAGCTGCGCGGCGGCGTGCCCTCGACGCCCAGGCCGGCCGAGGCGGGGGCGCTGGTCGAGGACCGAGGCGACGGCACGTTGTGGGACTCCATCCTCCGCTTCTTCAGGCAGCTGGTCGACACCATCGCGAAGGCGCTGGCCATCGAGTGAGCGCCCTCACACCACCGTCACCTCATCCCACGCCTGGCCCTTGCGCGCGGCCGCCTGCCGTAGCAGCTCATCGAGGTTGTCGAGGAGCCGCCGGTTGCCGTCCTGCGTGTAGCCCTCGAGCGACTTCGCGCAGCCGTCGACCTTCTCCAGGAAGTCCCCCAGCACCGGCGCGGTGAGCGCCTCGGCGTGGACGCCGTAGTTGAGCTGCTGCAGGTACAGCGCGTTGAGCACCTGCTCGAACTGCCCGGCGATGGGCACCGAGAGCATGGGCTTGCGGAGGTACACCGCCTCGCTCATCAAGGTGTAGCCGCCGCCGCCCACCACGCCGCGCGCGGTGCGCAGGTCGTCGATGAAGCCCGCCTCGCTGAAGGGCTTGAAGACCAGGTTCCCCTCGCGCACCGGCTCGGTGAGGTCTCGTCGGAAGCCGTACACGCGGCACTCGATGGCCGACTTCCGGAGCTCGTCCATGAGCGCAGTGTTGGTGGTGTTGGTCTGGTA
>CALNBU010000767.1 GCA_937875615.1 uncultured Archangium sp. | reverse complement strand
GCGGTGAAGGCCTTCCAGCGCGCCAGCGGGCTGGTGGTGGACGGCCTGGTGGGCCCCCGCACCCGCGCCGCGCTGGCGGGCGGCTCCACCAGCGTGCCGGACACCGACAGCGGCAGCGCCACCTCCGGGCGGGCGCGCACCTCCACCATCGGCGGCGTGGCGACCTGGAAGGTGTCGGGGAAGAGCGGGCTGGCCTTCAAGAGCGGCATGAGCATCGACGCCGACGGCTCGCCGCGCGCCTACCACCCCAACAACACCGGCCTCGACGCGCTGGGCAATGCGGGCCGGCCCGGCAACTGGTGGGGCATCGCCACCAACAGCAGCGGCAAGCCCTACGTCCAGGGCCCGAAGGACCCCGCGCCCGGCCACTACGTGTCCACGACGGCGCTGGTCGACGGTCGCTACGCCGCGTCGGATCCGCGCCGCTACGTCGACTCCGAGAAGGTGCCCTTCATCGCCATCCCTCCGCAGCTGCGCGACCAGGGCGTGAAGCTGGGCGACCTGGTGGCGGTGCGCAACGACAAGACCGGCAAGACGGTCTTCGCGGTGGTGGCGGACATCGGGCCGCGCACGCATCAGGGCGAGGGCAGCATCAAGCTGGCGAAGGAGCTGGGGTTGAACGCCGACGCGCGGCGGGGCGGCGTGGGCAGCGGCATCTCCTACGTGGTGTTCCCCGGCTCGAAGCAGAGCTGGCCGCTGACGCACGAGCAGATTCAGGCCGCCGGCGCGCGCGCGTACGCGGCGTGGGGCGGTGACGCGCAGCTGACGGCCGCCACGCGCTGACTACTGTCGCCGGCGGATGGTGATGCCCTGGGAGTAACGAAACACCCCCAGGCAGATGAAGAGCACCGAGGCGACGGAGGGGGGCACCTCGACCATGCCCGCGGCGGCCATTATCGCGGCGACGCCCAGGGCGATGAGCATCGCCACCCCCAGGCCCAGCCAGTACAGGCCCACCACCGTCGGCGGGCCGCTCAGGCCGATGTCGCTGAGTGAGAAGGCGTTGGGCGCCAGCACGTTGGTGCCGCGGGTGAGGCCGGCCTCGGGCAGCTCCGCGGGGAGCTTGCCGATGACGCTGTTGACCAGCACCGTGGCGGACTCGTCGTCGAGGCCGTCGGCCTTCAGCCGCTCCAGCATCTGCGCACGGGGGAGCTTCTCGGCGTGCCACGCCAGCAGGCGCTCATAGCGGGTGCCGTTGGGGTGGGCTGGGGTCTCTTCGCTCACTGGCGGGGAGGTTAGGCGAGGCGCACGAAGGCTGCCACCAGCTCGAGCGGCGCCGGTAGCTCGACGCTCGAGGATGAAGGCGCTCAACACAGGTTGCGCTGCGACTTCGTGCCGCTCGCACTCGCCAACGCCCCGCACTTTCACGCGGCACCCGGGCCATCTCTCACTGCACGCTGGCCGGCTTCGCTGGTCTGTTCTTCGTGTTCTTTTTTGTTTTCAATGATGAGGATGTTTCAACGAACGCGTCTCCAACAACCGTCCAGTTTCCCGTTCGAACGTGTTCTCTTCTGTCTGGTGTTTTACACTCACCGGCCTCGCACGACGATGGTGCCGGCATCATTGACAAGGTCGAGATACGCGCGACTCGTTAGCAACTGGGCTTGCTGGAAGGCTGCGAAAGCGTTCCTTGCGACAACTGTCCTTCGAAATCTCCCGCAAGTGCACGAAAACAGTTCGTTCAGGGAGTCTTTGCCTTCGTCACGCGGTAGACCGGCAGCACGATCGGAGGCAGGGCCATTCGAGCAAAGGTGTTCTGAACGACCTCCCGCAAGTAGGGCCACGAATTGTATACGCCGTTCACTTTGGCGAACGCCTCGAACAGTTCGTCGCGTCGCTCGCCAGGAGGAAGCGAGTCAAGAGGGTATTCAAGCGAGAGTTCGACCTCGACCTCAGCCAGCGGGAGCGCATTTTCAGCGCGCCCAGCAATCATCACCTGAAACGGGACGCGTACAACGAGCACAGCAGGAACTTCCTGCACCGAAAATGCGGGCGACCAAGCGAGCTTCGCTTCGACCTCATTCTTCAGAATAGACTCCGATACGACGCGATGGGGTGCGCGTAGCCGAGCTGTTACAGAAGACATGTAAACAGTCGCAAGGTCGACATGTTGAGCGACGATCGCAGCAAGGCCGTACTGCGTCGGCACAACTTTTTTCGGCGTAGGCGCCTGAGCGGAACTCATTGCTTCACCTAGTGGAGGAAAATGTCAGCTTCGGTTCCGGCCTCGCCTTCGGCCCCATGGTCAGTTGGCCACGAGAACGCAGGAGAGGTCGGAACCTCAGCCTCAGAAATCACGGTGACAGACGCATTGATCCAGACATGCATCGGATTCAACACGACCGTTCGGCTCTCGAGCCAAGGCGGCTGGGTCGTGAGCGGTTCCAACTCGGGGGCACGAATGCGGTGACCGACCGCCAGCGCAAGATCGACCATAGACCCAACGGTCAGATTCGTGCCACGACGGAACAACTTGGTGACGTTCGCCCCAGAGCACTTGAGGCGACGGGCCAACTCACTCCGGGAGATCCCCTGCGACCTCATCACCGATTCAAGCGACGATAGAACCTCGTCGACAAACCACTCACGTTCGAAGTGCCGACGAACTTCCGAGTCCTCCATCGACGTCGTGAAGAGGTCCTGCTTCTGGTCCTGGTCAATCACGATGATTTCCTCCCGCCCACCTTGTGGAGCAGAGATTCCCGCTCATGAAAAAATCGTTTAAGTAGATCCAATGCGGGGTTCACGGAATCTGCGGTCAGCTTGTCTTCCTTCTTTCCTTCGTATGCTGTGAGAAGAATCAACCGACGTTCCTCGCGATAGTGAAAGATCCGGCTCTTGTGACCGATGTTCTTGAGCTCACCGATGTTCTTTAGAAGTTTCGCGTCATGAGCGAGTCCCTTCGGCGGTTTCTTTGGGTCCAACATGTGCCAGTCTTCGAACCTCGCCTGTCCTGACATCCCCAGCCTTCTGATCGTGACCAAGTACTTGGAGTACCGCGCCAGATCCTTTTGCTTAAGGGCCGACAGAAAGAGCCATGCCGAGTCCGGTGGTTCGCTTGCTTGCGGGCGGTAGGCGTAGATTTCATAAAACGGTCCTCGGACGTCGACGTCCTCCAGTAGCGCACGGTAACCACCGATGCCCTGCACCATGAGATGCGAGACTTAACCTAAAGGCTAAGTCTCCGGCCAGCAAGATCTCTTTGCGGCTAGCTGTCTATTTGTTCAGTCAAACTAATAATGACTCCAGTCGATGCAGCGCTCGCAGGGCGGCGCCGCTCAGTCGGGCTTCAGCACCCGCGAGAGCACTCTCGCCGTGAAGTTCACCAGGGGGATGACGCGCTGGTAGTCGAGCCGGGTGGGGCCGATGACGCCCACCGTCCCCAGCACCTGCTCCTTCGTGCCGTAGGGCGTGGCGATGAGGGTGACGTCGCCCTGGCTGGAGAACTCGCTCTCGGCGCCGATGAAAATCTGCATCTCTCTGGCGCGCTGGACGCGGTCGAGCAGCGAGAGCAGCTTGTGCTTCTCGTCGAGGGCCCGGAAGAGCGCGCGCATGCGCCGCACGTCGTCGGCGAACTCCCGCGACTCGAGGAAGCTGCCGGTGCCCTCGATGACCACGCGCTCGGCGGAGGAGACGTCGGTGGCCAGGGCGCCCAGCTTCAGGGCCCGCGCGGCGAGCTCGTCGTACTGGAGGCGCTGCGCGTCGAGCTCCTGGAAGATGCGGCTGCGCACCTCCTCGATGGTGGCGGAGCCGCCCAGCAGCTCGTTGAGGTAGTTGGCCGCGCGCTGGAGCTCCTCGGGTGACACCGGGCCGTCGAGCGCCAGCAGCTTGTTCTGCACCTGCCCCGCGGCGCCCACCAGAATCGCCAGCGCGCGCTCTTCGCCCAGGCGGACGAACTCGATGCGCGTCAGCGTGCCCGCCGAGGGCCGGGGAATCAGCACCACGCCCGCGTGGTGTGAGAGCTGGTGCAGCAGGCGCCCCGCCTCCTGCTGGCGGTCCTCCACGGCGGGGCCGGAGAGGCTGGCCTCGATGAGCTGCTGGTCGGCGGCGGTGGGCGTCTTGAGCTGGAGCAGCGAGTCGACGAAGAAGCGGTAGCCGACGTCGGTGGGCACGCGCCCGGCGGAGGTGTGGGGCTTCTCGAGGTAGCCCTGCGCCTCCAGCTCAGAGAGCACGTTGCGCATGGTGGCGGGAGAGACCTCGAAGTCGCCGCGGCGGGTGAGCTGCTGGCTGCCCACCGGCTCGCCGGAGCTGATGAATTCCTGCACCACGGCCCTGAGAACGTCACGGGCCCGGTCGTCGAGGTCTTCCGCCATCGGCTAAAACCCTACACCATGCACGCACTCGTTCTCACGCTGCTGGCGTCGGCGCCCGGCACCCCGTTCACCGATGCGGCGCTGGGGCTGGAGGTGCCCTTCGGCGCGCCCTTCACCCGCTCGGGCGAGGAGGTGCTGCCGGGCGAGGTGGAGACGCTGCGCTACACCGTCACCGCGGCCCGCGGCCCGCTCCGGCAGCTGCTGGTGGTGCACCGCTTCTCCGGGGCGCCGGAGGCGCTGCGCGCGGCCTGCGCGGAGCGAGCGCAGGCGGTGGCGGCCGCGGCCACCCGGGGCGCGTTCCAGTGCAACGACGAGCCCGAGAGCGACGGCGCGTCGCTGCGCCTGGCCGAGGGGCTGTGGAGCGCGACCTTCAGCGCCGACCGCTGCGTGGACGAGCTGGGGCACACCGCGGTGCTGGTGCGCGCGCTGTGCGATGAGCGGACGCCGGGCGAGGTGGCGCTGGTGGTGTGGGGCACCACGCTGGCGGCCGACGATGACCCGGAGGCGCAGCGCTTCATCTGCGCGCCCACCTTGAAGGGCGCCTCGACGTGCGGGCGCCCCTGCGACGTGGGGGCGCTGCTGAAGGCCCGGGCCGCGCCGGGCGCGCTGGCCGGTGAGGTGGCGGCGCGCTGCGAGGTGTGGCCCGCCTCGCTGCGCGGGTTGCTGGGGACGCTGCAGGACGTCAGCGCCGCGCAGCGGGCCAACTTCGCGGCCACGGCGCTGGAGCAGATGGGCTCCTTCGCGGAGCGCGGCTGCCGCGACTTCGGGGTCCAGCGGGCGGCGGCCATGGCGGCGGCTGACCGCGCGGAGGAGCGCCGGCGCGACGAGG
>CALNBU010000766.1 GCA_937875615.1 uncultured Archangium sp. | reverse complement strand
GCCGGGCCGTGGGCGCGCGCGGCGCTACCTGCGCGGCCGGCTGCGCGAGTCGGGCCTCCTGTTCGGCACCCCGGAGAGCGACGTCGGCGCTCCGCAGGGGCTGGGGCCCGAGGAGCAGCTGTTTCTGGCGGTGCTGCGCGTCTTCGTGCAGTTGGCGCTCGACGTGGCGGCGCTGGCCGACGCGGCGCCGGGCCCTCGGCCGGAGCAGGTGCTGGTGTTGTTCGCGGCGCTGAGCGAACGCCTCGAGGTGGCCAGCGCGCTGCACCAGCGCATCGAGCGCGCGGCGAAGAGCTGGCCGATTCCCCAGAAGCTGTGGCGTGAGGTGGAGGAGGCGATGGTGGGGCGGGCGCTGTCGCTGGCCGCCGACCCGTACTACGGGCTGGTGCTGCACAACGGCGCCGTCTACGCCGACGCGCAGCTCTTCGGCCGGGTGGCCATCGCCTACTTCTCCGGGAGCGGCTTCCCGCGAGACGAGGTGGAGCGCCGGCTGGCCTTCGCGTCGCACCAGAAGGCGAAGCTGGTGGAGGTGTTGGTGGGGCTGGTGAGCGCCGAGCGCAAGCCGGGCTTCCCCGCGCGGCGCGCGATTCTGCGTCAGGTGGACGACCTCCGGCTGCCCGCGCCGCTGGCGGAGCAGACGGCGGAGTTCGCGCGCAAGGCCTTCGACCGGCCGGTGTCGATGAAGCGGCTGGTGCGGGGCCTGAGGAGCCGCGACATGAAGCGCTTCATCCTCGAACAGACGGTGCTGGCCTCGCTGGTGGACGGCACGCGCAGCGAGCGTGAGGTGGCGTGGACGAAGGAGCTGGCGGTGCACCTCGGGTTCTCTCCCGAGGCGCTGCGCGCCACCGAGCTGGAGATGGCGGCCTTCTACGCGAGGCACCGGCAGGTGGTGGACGTGTTCAGCGTGCGCCACGGGGCGGCGGTGCTGGGCGAGGAGTGGGTCGACGAGTTCTCGGTGACGCTGAAGAAGAACTACCGCGCGCTGCTCAAGGAGCTCCAGGAGACGGGGGAGCTCTCGCGGTTGCTGGCGAAGGCGGCGCGGGGCCGGAAGCTCTCGCCCGACGAGAAGCGGGCCATGCGCGAGCAGCTCATCGACGTCGCCAAGGTGGTGCCGGCGTTGGCCATCTTCGCGGCGCCAGGCGGGGTGCTGTTGTTGTTGGCGCTGGCCCGGGTGCTGCCCTTCGACCTCCGCCCCAGCGCGTTTCAGGAAGACGACGCCGAGCGGGAGTGAGGCCTCACCGCATCAGCGAGGGGTCGATCATCAGGGCGATGGTCCCCAGAGTGACGTGCCCCAGCTTCACCACCAGCCCGGCGTGAAACTCGCGCGCGTCGCCGTGAAGTGTTGCGTCGGAGGCGGTCAGGGTGGGCGCCCGCAGTCGTCTCTTGACCCCTGAAGGGCCCGCAGGCATAAGCGGCGCGCAGTCGGCGTAACGGGGAGTGGCTCAGCCTGGTAGAGCACTTGGT
>CALNBU010000765.1 GCA_937875615.1 uncultured Archangium sp. | reverse complement strand
GGAGGAGACGCGGGAGGTGACGCCCGGCCCCACGACGCCGCTGCGCTTCGTGGTGCGCAGCCCTGACGGGGGCACCCACGAAGACGAGCGCCCGGCGGAGCTGCTGCGGGTGCGGGTGACGACGCCCGAGGGGCACCCCGTCGAGGACGCGGAGGTGAGCTGCCACCAGATGAAGGGCACCACCGACGCCGCTGGTCGCTTCACCTGCGAGGTGCGGGCCGACGACGCGTGGTGGCCGGTGCCGGTGCGCGCCTCGAAGCAGGGCGCCGACGCGGTGGTCCGCGCCACCGGCCGGGAGTCGGAGGTGGTGCTGGTGTTGCGCCCCCGGGTCACCATCCACGGCCGGGTGGAGGGCGCGCTGCCGGAGCCGCCGCTGTTCATCACCGTGCGCAGCAGCGAAGAGACCTCCGCCCAGCTGCTCCAGGGCCGCAACTTTCAACTGAAGGATCGCGCCGCGGTGCGCACCTTCATCTGCGTCGCCGTGGCGCCCGCGGACGCCTCCGATGAGCGTGGCTGCACCATCTCCGAGGCGGGGGAGCCCGTGGTGGTGCGGGCCGACGCGGCCGGCGAGGTGTCCTTCATCGCGCTCGACGCCAGCGGCGCGCCGCTGGCCGAGCCCATGGTGTACCTCGACCGTCACGCCCGCCGCGTCTCTGCCCAGGCCGGCGCGGTGCGGCTCGCCCTGCCGCCCGGGGAGCACGTGCTCATCCTCAACGTCACCGACTCCCGGGCGCGCTACGAGACGCGCTTCGTGGTGCGCCCGGGCCAGCTCACCGAGTTGGGCGCGCTCCGCCTCGAGTGACGCTCACGGCGCCACGTAGAGCACCCGGTTGGGTCCGGGCTCGAACTCGCCGTCGACGAGGTACTTGAACTCGAAGACTCCGCGTACGGGGAGCTCCACCGTGGCCGGCAGGGTCAGCGCCCGGCGGGGATCCCAGTCGCCCAGGGCCGCGCCGGAGCCCACCACCCGGCCCGTCCCTTCGAAGGTGTGGGCTCTGGCGCGGACGACGAGCACCTCGCGCGGCGTGTCCGGGGCGTCCGTCACCGTCACCCGGCCGTCCTCGACCCGCACGTGCACGGTCGCGCCGTCGGGCGCCACCCGCGCGAACAGCACGTGCCGGGCGTCGGCCTCCAGCACCACCGTCGCTCCCTCGCGCAGCGCGGGCGACGTGGCCCGCTCCCGCTGGCGCGCGGCGATGAAGTCGCGCAGCGGGTGCGCCACGAAGCGCATCGACGCCCGGTTCTCGGGCTCCTGCGCGCCGGTCATCCCCACCTCCGTGCCCCAGGTGAGCGAGGGCGTCCCGCGGGTGGCGAAGAGGAAGCGGAGCGCCTGCTCCACCTTCTGCTGGTCGCCGCCGCACACGCTCATCAGCCGGGGGAGATCGTGGTTGTCGAGCAGCGTCACCAGCGACGACGCGTCGGGGTAGCGCGCGTCGTCGGTCAACACCGCCGCCAGCTTCGCCGGCGAGGCGTCGCGACAGAAGACGTCGAGCGCGGCCCAGGCCAATGGGAAGTCGAACATCGCGGTGAAGCCACCCTCGCGCCAGGTGGCGGCCAGCGTGCCCGCATGGCCGTCGAGCAGCTCGCCCACCTTGTACACGCCGGGGAACGCGCCGTTGAAGGCGCGCCAGAAGTCGACCGGCAGGTGCTTCCCCGCATCGAGCCGCAGCCCGTCAGGCCGAGCCAGGGTGAAGCCACCTCCGGGTCGCGCCCAGCAGGTGTTCAAAGACCTCGGGCGACTCGGTGGCGAGGTCCGGCAGCCCGTGCACGTCGTGGGTGACGAGCTGCTCGGCGTCGTTCCAGTCGGTGATGCCGCCGCGGCGGTGGAACCAGGCCGGGCGCTCGGTCAGCAGCGGCGCCTCGGGGCCCACGTGGTTGAGCACCACGTCGAGGATGAGCTTCATGCCGCGGCGATCCAGCTCCGAGCGCAGCTGCGTCAACAGCAGCTCGTCGCCGAAGCGGGGCTCCAGCGCGGCGAGGTCCCACGGCCAGTAGCCGTGGAAGGCGCCGTAGCCATTCCACGGCGCAGGTCGCATCGCCGACAGCGGCGTCAGCCACACGGTGTCGAAGCCCAGCGACCGCACCCAGTCGAGGCGGTCGATGAGCCCCTTCAGGTCCCCGCCGTGGAAGGCCTGTGGATCCGCCGGGTCCACCGCGCCGTCGTTGGTGACGTCGCCGTTCTCGAAGCGGTCGACCATGGCGAAGTAGATGGCGCGCGGCCGCCAACCAGCCTCAGGCGCCAGCTCCGCGCCCGCCATCACCCCATCGAGTAGCAACCCCACCCGCTCGGCCACGTCGGAGGAAGCCGTCACCAGCGCCTCGGGCTCCTTCTCGTGGTCGTAGACCAGAATCACCGGCAGCTCCGACTGGTCCGAGGCGCGGGCGCCATCGGCGCGCGCGGCGGTCAGGGTGGTGGCCACCTCCCAGCGGTAGCGCCCGTCGAGCTGCGAGAAGAAGTGCACCCGCTGCTCCACCAGCAGCAGGAACGGGGCGTCGAGCTGCCGGGCCTTGAGCGCGAGGAAGCGGGAGTCGGTGAGGCGCTGCGCGGCGATGGCCTCGAGCGGCACCTCCACCACCTCCAGGTTCCGCTCGTCGAGCTCCTTGGTGATGCGCGCCTTGAGCGCGTCGGGCGGCGTGAAGGGCTTCCCGGAGTAGCTGGGGTCCACGATGTAGGCCACCGCGATGCGGGCGCGCTCCGTGAGGCGCTGTTTGGGCACGCGCGGCAGGCACCCGGCGAGGCACACCGCCAGAGAGACGAGGAACCATCGCATCACGCTTCAGAACCACCCTTCTGCTTCGAGCGACACCAGGTGGTGCCAGGAGATGGTGCCCGTGGGCCGGAAGGCATCGAACTGGTTGAGCGACGCCACGAAGCCGCTGCCGAACGCCGCGTGTTGGTTCGAGTACTGGAAGCCGTACAGCAGGCGGATGGACGGGCGGGTGTAGATGCCGCGGCCCAGCGGGTTGAGCACCAGCCCGGTCTTGAGCTGCCAGCTCCGGCGCACGCTCGAGTCGCCGTACTCCAGGCCCCGCGAGTCGGGGATGCCGCCCGAGTTCTGGAAGATGGAGTCGAACTGCGTGCGGTAGAGGTTGCCGTTGAGCGAGGTCTCCTGGCTGATGGCGTTCTCCAGCAGCCAGTGCAGGTGCCGCGTCATGTAGAGCTGCAGGCGCAGCACCGTCGACATGTACGTCCGGTTCATCTCCGACGCCTGGATCCGGTCCGCGAAGTCGCGATCGGAGCCGTAGAGGAAGGCCCAGACCGCGTCGAGCCAGTCGGGGATGATGCGCACCTGCATCTCGTTGCCGAGCTGCAGCGCGTAGCGGTCCCTGGTGACGTCGGCGGTGTAGACCTGCACCTCCCGCCCCGCCCAGCCGTCGGCGTACGAGTTCTGCGGGTGGAGACGTTGGTAGCGGACGTAGAAGTTGTTCCAGAGGATCGGCCCCAGCTTGCCGAAGCCCAGGTAGCCGATGGCGCGCCACGAGAGGCTGGTCTGCCCGGACTGCACCGGCAGCGGGAATTGATCCGCCCCCAGCATGGGGTTGTTCTCGACGAAGCGGCGCAGCGCCTCCCGGCGCACGAAGTCCTCGTAGCCCAGCCCCGGCGTGACGTACGACGAGTAGCGGTTGCCCGCCACGAAGGGCTCGATGGACACCTGCCCGCCGCCGCCGAGCTCGACATGGTCGCCGATGCGGACGCGCACCATGCCGCCGGCGGTGGCAATGGGCACGTACTGCAACCCGCGCAACGAGAAGCCGGAGTCGCCCACCGCCAGCATCACGTCGACGGGGCCGTTGGAGTAGCGCGCCGAGAGGCCGATGGTGTCCTCCAGCACCTGCGCCGGGCGCATGTCGTAGAGGCCCAGGTCTCCGAAGAAGTACTGGAGCGTGCCCAGCTGGAAGACGATGTTGGGCGCCAGCACGTTGCCCACCCGCGCGTAGAGCTGGCTCAGGCGGAAGTTGATGAGGTTGCCGTTGCCGATGTCGGCGGTGGTGACGCTGCCGCCCTCGATGCGGGCGTGGAGCGAGGCCCACATCTCGGTGGTCCCCGGCGGCGCCTGCAGCAGGTCGAGCTTCATCTCCAGGGCCGCGTAGGGCCCCTCGTTCATGAGGCGCCCGTTGAGGTTCCAGTAGCCGAGCCGACCATTGCCGCCCTGAAAGTCGGGGCGGGCCATGATGCGGAAGTAACCACCGGCGGAGAAGCGGCTGTCGGGTGCCTGCGCCTGCGCGACGCACGCCAGCAGCAGGGTGAGGGCAAGGGCGACGCGGAACAAGCGCCCGTACTTCTACTTCAAATCCTCGCCATGTCCTGGCGTAACCGCGTCAGCACGTGCATCAACCGCGGCTCGGTCTGCTCGAAGCGGATGCCCATCTGGCGCTCCCCGGCCCACATCACCCGGCCCAGCACCTCGATGGGCGCGTCGACGTAGGGCGGCTCCATGCGCAACGAGACCAGGGACATGGGCGCGAGCGGGCGCGTGGTGCGGACCCCGATGCCCGACTCCGAGAGATCCGCCGCCCGGTCGTGCACGCGCAGCTCCTCGGTCAACACCTGCACCGGGAAGTCCGCCGGCACGCGCTGAAAACCGCGCGCCTGCGAATAGTGACGCGCCCTCGAAACGTAGAACTCCGTGACCATGCGTTGCCCTCCCCGTTGCGCAAGCGGTGCGCACCATGCGCACGCACTGCAGAACATGCAACGGGGCCGCGATTGTTTCAGTGGTGCGGTAGCCGCCGACGTTCAGGGCACCGCTTCGAGCACCACCACCGTGCGCTGCTTCGTGGCGTACGTGCCGGTGGTGACCGTTTCCTGGTCCTCGAGCCACACGTTGTTGGAGCGCCGCTGCGCGCGGCTCTGCTCCACCAGCGTCTGGGGGAGATCGAAGTACGACTGGGTGTCGATGACCCGGCGCCAGGTGCGCCCCGCCGGGAGCGTGAAGGTGACGTCGCCGCCCTCACCGTTGATGAGGATGGCCAGCTCCGGGCCGCGGGAGGCGTCGTAGTAGTGGAGCATCAGGTGCTTGCCGCCCCACTCCACCGCGTCGGTGTTCTGCGCGCTCTTCCACGCGAAGGGCGCGCCGGCGCCGTAGTCGAGGGGCGCGAAGGCGTACTGGTGTGACTTGCGGAAGGCGATGACCTGCTTGACGAAGTCGAACATGCGGTGCCGCTCGTCGTTCGCCTGCCACACGCCCCAGTCCATCCAGTTGAAGGCGTTGTCGGCGCCCGTGGAGTACGCGTTGTTGTTGCCCAGCTGCGAGCGCATCCACTCGTCGCCGGCCCACAGCAGCGGCGTGCCGTGGCTCACCATCATGGCCACGAAGAGGTTGCGCATGATCTGCCGCTTCTGCGCCTCGTCGTTCCAGTTGCGGCTGCGGTTGTGGCTCTCGCCCGACTCGGTCTCACACCAGGCGGAGTTGGGGTTGGTGCAGCACACCGGGTTGAGCGGCCCGCAGGCGTTCTGCTTCAGCTCGTAGCTGACCAGGTCGTACATGGTGAAGCCGTCGTGCACGGTGACGAAGTTCTGCGTGTGGTACGGCCGGCGCCCGTTCCAACGGAACCAGTCGGGCGAGCCAGACAGAAAGAAGCCGCCGTCCTTCACCTCGGTGCTGTTGAGCTTGAAGTCGTCGGAGTTCCAGAAGGCGCGCCACCAGTCGCGGAAGCGGCCGTTCCACTCGCCCCAGCCGGTGCCAGGCTTGTTCGAGGAGCCCGGGAAGAGGCCGAGGCGCGTGCCCCAGCCGTTGGCGAACTCGTTGTTGTTGGGGCCGTTGAAGGAGCTGCCGAGATCATAGGCGCCAGCCCCCCAGGGCTCGGAGACGACGCGGGTGTTGTACTTCTGCAGCACGGGGTCATCGATGATGTCCTGCAGCACGGTGTTCGCCGGGTCCTCCCACACCGAGTACTGGAGGTCGCGCTCGCCCAGCACCGGCGCCAGGTCGAAGCGGAACCCGTCGACGTGCATCTCTTCGACCCAGTAGCGGAGCGAGTCGAGGATCAGCCGGCGGAAGGGCGTGTGGTTGCAGCGGGTGCCGTTGCCGACGCCGGTGTTGTTGACGTAGCCCTGCTTGTCTTCGGTGAGCGCGTAGTAGGCCGCGTTGTCGAAGCCGCGGAAGTTGTAGAGCCCCACCACCTCCTTGGGGTCGATGTTGATGAGCGAGGTGGGCGTGGAGTTGTCGGGCGTGAAGTCGTACGCGAGGCGCTCGCGCCAGAAGCCGCCCTCGCCGGTGTGGTTGTAGACCACGTCGATCCAGACCTCGACGCCCTGCTGGTGGAGCTGGTCGACCATCCACTTGAACTCGTCGATGATCTCGTGCTGCTCGCGGCGGAACGAATAGGTGTTCTCGGGGATGAAGAACGAGAGCGTCGAGTAGCCCCAGTAGCCGCCCTCCTGCGGCTTCTCGAAGGGCGGCATCAGCTCCACCGCGGTGACGCCGAGCTCCTTGAAGTACGCCGCCTTCTCACCCAGCCCGCGCCAGGTGCCCGGGTGCTGCACGCCCGACGCGGGCGAGGCGGTAAAGCCCCTGGGGTGCAGCTCGTAGACGATGTTCTCGTTCCAGCCGTGGCCGGGCGAGTGCTCGTCTTCGCGGCGCGCGCGGTAGACGGCCTCGTGCTCGCTCCACTCGTAGCGGCTCTTCACCACCACCGACTTGCTGGCCGCGGCGAAGGTCGACTCCGCGCGCGCCGGACCGGTGGCGAGGCTGCCGCGGCTCCAGTCGTGGTCGCGGTGGATGGCCTTGCTGTAGGGGTCCCACAGCAGCTTGTTGGGGTTGAAGCGGTTGCCCTCGGCGTCGACGTCGGCCTTGAAGCCCACCACCGTGCCCGGCTTCCACGCGGGGTCGTACGGCCAGTTCGGCCCCCAGGCGATGAAGCCGTAGTGCTGGCCGATGCCCACGCCCTCCACGTGCACGCTCCACACGTTCTCGAAGCGGCTCATCGGGAACTGCCGCGCCGGCAACACCGACTCGGGGTCATCGAAGAGCAGCAGCTCGATGCGCTCGGCTCGCTCGCTGTAGACGGCGAAGTTGACGCCCTTGTCGACGAGCGTGGGGCCCATGTGGTCGAGGCGCATCAACGACTGCTCGTCGATGGAGGCCGCCTTGGGACTCGCGTGGTACAGCCGCGCGGTGTCGATGGGGCTGCAGGCGGAGAAGAACAGGAGCAGCGACAGGCGGCGCACAGCGGTGTTTTCTACCAGCTCACGTCACGCCGCGCGCGGGCCGTCTCAGCGCAGCGCGACGAAGGTGTACGCCAGCGCCGTCGCGCCCACCACGGCCAGGCCGAGCAGGTCGACCGGCCGCAGCGTGCCCGCCACCGGCCCGGCGGTGCGGCCCAGCGCGCGCTCCCGCACGATCAGGAAGAGCGGCACGATGACGCTGACGCCCACCAGCACACCGGCGATGACCCAGAGCCACACGAAGCGCAGGCCCACGCGCCGGGCCTCGAGCACCATCCACGTCGTCACCGACGCGGCCAACAGCAGCAGGTCGACGGTGAGCGAGCGGCTCACCGGCGTCGCCAGGCTCTGCGCCCAGAAGCGCACGTTGGCGTCGAGCGGCCCCGCCGCCTCGAGCTGGAGGTTGTTGGCCCAGGTGCCCACCAGCGCCACGAGCGCGACGAGGGCATAGAGAATACAGAGCGCGGTCCGGGAGATGGTCACCGGCCGAACAAACCGCATCGCGGGCGGCCACTCCACCCATCAGCGCGAGAACGTCGTACCCCCCGCCGCGGGCCGCAGTAGATCCGCGGACTCCGTCGTCCGTTCCCGAGGGTTCCCATGCACGTCCGCGCCATCGCCGTCGCCGCGCTGTTCCTCCTGCCCGCCGCCGCCCGGGCCCAGAGCTTCGTGGCCGCCAACCGCC
>CALNBU010000764.1 GCA_937875615.1 uncultured Archangium sp. | reverse complement strand
ACGGCGCTTCGAGCTGCGCGTGCCCCATGCCCTGCGGCTGGCGCTGGCCCCCGGCGCCGGCTGCGGCGTGTTCGCGACCTGGCTCGGACAATGGGGCCTGGCGCTGCATCGGGCCAACCTCCGCCCGGAGCTGCCCTTCGTCGAGCGACGGCTGGGCGACGAGGCGGTGCTGCACGGCGTGCGCCTGCTCTTCGAATCGTTCCTCCTCGACGAAGGCTGGCTCAAGCGCGCCCTGCGGCTCACCGCGCGACAGGCCAGAGAGGCGGCGCGGGCCTTCGCCTTCCGTCAGCTGGGGGCGCTGCGGTCGCTGGCGGCGACGGCCGACGCCTCGCTCGAAGCGCTGGCCCGCGGCGCCGCCGGGGAAGACGACCTCGACGCGCGGCGCACCGCGGCGCTCGGCGTGGAGGCGGCGCCGGGCGACGGCGCCTTCGAGCTCGAGGTGCACCAGCGTCCGCTGCTCGAGCTCGACGGCTACGCCCTGGAGCACGCGCTGCGCACGCAGCTGCGCGAGCGCTTCAACGAAGACTTCTGGAGAAACCCCGCCACCGGCCGTTGGCTGCTCACGTTCGCGGGGAACGGACAGCGCGACGACGCGGTGGCGGTGGCCAACCTGCAGGGTGTCGCCCCGCTGACGCCCGCAGGCGCCGCGGACGACCGCGTGGCCATCATGGCCGCGTGAACGTCACTTCTTGCCGAGGCGGGCGGCGATCTTCGACTTGGTGGCCGAGCGGGTGGTGGTGCTGGCGCGGGCCTTCACGCTGCGCAGCAGCTGCATCTCCAACAGCAGCAGCTCATCGGCCAGCCCGGCGTCACCGCCGTGGGCCTGCGGCAGCGGCGCGCGGTGGTCGACCGCGGCCCCGTAGCGCATCCGCAGCGCCTGCTCTTCACGCGCCGTGGTACGAGCCGCCTTCAGGCCCGCCTTCACCTGCTCCGCTGTCACCACCGTCGTGCTGGTCTTGCGCTCCATGTCTTCCGTCCTTTGTCGGTACTGAACAACCGGCCATGTACGATGCGGCAAAGCCGCAACTGTTGAGCAGTGTAGCGATCGACCTGCCCCCCGCAAATTTTTGGCCGGGCGCCAGGGACTGCGCGTACCCCGCTCTCTCCGCGCTCCTGGCGCAGGTCAGCAGAACGACAGTAAAATCAATTAGTTAATGAAACGCAACCCCACCCGCCGCGCGTCCGGCGTCTCGGGCCATGCGGCGCTGAGGGAAACGCGGGGCGACTACTCGCCTTCGTCCTGCGGCTCGGCGGCGGGGACCCCGGCGTCGGCGCGCTTGCGCTCGATGCCGAAGCGGGCGAGCGCGGCGGCGACGCCATCGGGCTTGTCTTCGTCGGGCAGGAACTCCTTCGGCGTGACGATGACGGGCGCCCGACCGATGCCGGTGAGGTTCGACTCGATGACCAGGTGCAGCTCGGCGTCGCCGGCCTCGCCCCCGTCGGCGGCGTCGCCCTTCACCGCCAGGCGACCGTCGAGGCGCGCCTTGAGCACCACACTGGTCTCGGCGTCGACGTACACCTCGCCCGAGAGCGCGCGCGGATCTCGCGCCGCGTAGAAGTGCTGTCGCAGCCGGGTGGTGCCGTCGGCGCCGTTCTTCGGCGTGACCAGCGGCGGGAGCCCGTCGGCGACCTCCGCGCCCGGCGGGCCCAGCGACACCACGTACTTCCACGCGGTGCGCCCTTCGATGGTGGAGGTGCCGGAGGCCGCCAGCTTGAGTCGGCCGGAGAAGAGCTGGTCGAAGTCGCGCAGCGTGCCCGACGCCTCCTCGCGGATTCGCTCGGCCATGCCGCGGTCCCGGAGCCGCTGTCGGAACTTCCCGGCGCCGTCGCGGCCGTAGGTGGTGCGGGCGAAGACCTTGCCGCCCACGCGCAGCACCTCGACGCCCTGGTCGTTGGTGTTCGACATGCGCGCGGCGAAGTCACCGGAGACGCCGCCGGGCCCCGACAACAGCTCCCGCGTCTCCTTGAGGCGCACCGTGCGGCCGACCTGCGCCCACTCCCAGCTCACGGTGGCGTTGTAGGTGTGGGCGCCGATGCGCTCGGTGGTCTCGGCGGCGCCCATCTCCAGCACCCGCCGGGCGATGACGAAGTCGTCGGCCACCTCTTCGGGGGGGAGCTTCTGGCTCGCGGCGGCCACGGCCTGCGGAGGGTCCTCCGCGGAGAAGATGCGCTTCTTCGCGGCCTCGTCGACCGGATCTTTGCAGCCGACGAGCGCGCAGAGCGCCACCAATGACAGCTTCGGATTCAAGGCCGTGGGGGTCTATAGCGCGACGCGCGACGCCGCCAGCGGGGATTGCTATAGGCGCGCCCACATTCAATGCAGAACCTGAGAGACAAATTTCTGAAGCTGGGGCTGGTCGACGAGACCGCGGTGAAGCGCGCCGAAGAGACGAAGAAGCAGCCCCCTCCGCCGCCCCGACGGGACGAGCGCCCACGACCACCGCCGCCTTCCAGGACCGCCTCCCGGCCACCGCCGCGCCGCGACGAGCCGCGCATTCCGAAGCTCCCGCCGCTGGCGGGCAGCAAGGAGGCCAACCGCCAGACGGCGAAGCAGCAGCTCGCCCTCGACCGCCAGCTGCGTGAGCTGGTGCTGGCCAACACCGTGGCCATCGAGCCCGGCGCCACCACCTTCTACTTCGTGACGCGCAAGAACAAGCTCCGCCGCCTGGAGCTGACCGAGGCCCAGAAGACCCGTCTGGAGACGGGTGAGCTGGCGGTGGTCGAGCGCCCGGACCCCGACAAAATCGAGCACGCGCTGGTGCCGGCGGCCATCGCCGAGCAGCTCCGCGCGCTCTCGGAGCGGGCGGTGCGCTTCCTCAACCGCGAAGACGCGAAGGTGGGCTTCCTCACCGACGAGGAGATCAACGCCCGCGCCAACGAGGCCGACGAGCCGCCCGAGACAGCCCCCGACGCGACGGGCCCCTCCGAGCCGGAGACCTTCATCACCATCAAGCGCTCCCCGGTGGCCTGAACATGAACAACCTCCCGCTTCGAGACCGGAAGATCGACCTCTTCTTCGCCGTCGTCTTCCTCACCTTCGCCGTGACCTCGGGCATCGCCGACGCGGTGCCCACCCTGGGCATCGAGATGGCGCCCGACTCGCCCAACTTCCTGGCGCGCGCGAACTACTGGTACGCCGTCGACGCCGACCCGCTGTTCATGCACCCGCCGGTGTGGATGCGCATCGTCACCGGCCTCTCGACCTTCGTGTACGGGCCGTTCTACCTCCTGCTGGCCTGGGCCCTCATCAAGGGCCGCAACTGGATCCAGCTCCCCGCGGTCATCTACGCCACGATGATCTCCACCATCACCGGCATCATCGTCTTCGGGGTGGAGTTCTTCGGCGAGCCGGCGCTGCGCACCCAGAACCCGCTCAAGTTCCTCGCCTTCAACACCCCCTACGTGGTGCTGCCGCTGCTGCTGCTGGCGCGCATGCGCAAGCCCGAGCCCTTCACCCGGAGCTTCTGAAGCGAGCCGGCGGG
>CALNBU010000763.1 GCA_937875615.1 uncultured Archangium sp. | reverse complement strand
CGGTGGCGCCGCCGGTCGCGCCCTGGCTGCTGGGCGCGTCGGTGTACCCGGTGTTCGACGACGGCGCGCTGGCCGGCGCCTGCCTGGTGCAGCGAGAGGCCGCGCGCCCCGGTGTGCGGCCGCGCCGCGAGCGCAGCACCCGCTACCGCTTCGAGGACGTGGTGGGGCTGCGGGGCGTCGTCGACCTCGCGCGCGCCGCCTCGGACACGGTGATGCCGGTGTTGCTCGAGGGCGAGTCGGGCACGGGCAAGGAGGTGCTGGCGCAGGCGATGCACGCCGCCAGCGCGCGCGGCGCCGGCCCCTTCGTAGCGGTGAACTGCGCGGCGCTGCCCAGGGAGCTCGTCGAGAGCGAGCTCTTCGGCTACGTGGGCGGCGCCTTCTCGGGCGCGCGCGGCGAGGGCGCGCTGGGCAAGTTCGAGGCCGCGCACGGCGGCACGGTGTTCCTCGACGAGGTGGGCGAGCTGCCGCTTCCGGCGCAGGCCGCGCTGCTGCGCACCCTGCAGGAGCGCTCGGTGACGCCGGTGGGCTCGGTGAAGGAGCGCGCCATCGACGTGCGGGTCATCTCCGCGACCAACCGGCGCCTGGCCGACGCGGTGAAGGCCGGCACCTTCCGCCTTGACCTGCTGCATCGGCTCAACGTGGTGGCCATCACCGTGCCGCCGCTGCGCGAGCGCCTCGAGGAATTGGACCCGCTCATCGCCCTGCTGGCGCGCCGGGTGGAGGCGGAGACCGGGCTTTCGGTGCGGCTGCCCCCCGCGGTGCGCGAGGCGCTGACGCACCACGACTGGCCGGGCAACGTGCGCGAGCTGGACAACGTGCTGCGGCGGCTGGCGCTGCTGGGCCGCGAGCGCGACGTCACGCCCGGCGACCTGCCCTTCACGCCCACCCCCGTCGCGCCGGTGAAGGACGTGCAGGCGCAGCGGCTCCTCGACGTCATCCACTCCGCGCGCAACATGGCGGAGGCGGCGGCGCGCCTGGGCATCAACCGCAGCACGCTCTACCGGCAGCTCGAGCGCCTGGGCCTCAAGCCGCGGCGCACGGCCACCTCCGAGTAGGCCTCAGGCCTCGAGGCAGGGGCGGGTGTACGGCCGCGAGAAGTGGATCCAGTCGCGGGCGTCTATCTCCACCAGCCATTCGAGGTTGGGCACGAAGATGTAGCGGGCGGAGGTGAAGCGCTCGAGCAGCTCCGCGGCCTGCAGCGGCGAGAGGCGCGGGCCCTTGAAGCTGACGCGGAGGAAGGTCTCGAGCGTCGGGGTGACGTCGACCGAGGCGCAGACCTGCACGTTCCCCACGTGGCAGATGTTGTCGACGGTGACGCGCCTCACGTGGGTGACCCAGCGGCGGGGCTCGATGGCCCGGCCCAGCAACGCTCCGCCCGCCTCTTCCATCGACTGGTGTCGACTGACTCGCTGCATTGGTCGGCCCTCACTGCGAGATGCGTGAGAGGAAACCTTCAAACGAGGTGCCGAAGCAATCTTGACGGGGTTGATTTGGGCGTTCACAGCATGGCGAGATCATCGCGGTGCACGGCCTCGTCGAGGCCGCGGAAGCCCAGCGTCGCTTCGATGTGGGAGGACCGCAGGCCGGCGATGCGACGGAGCTCCGGGGCGCCGTAGGCGGCGAGGCCGCGCGCGAAGACCCGCCCGTCCTCGGTGGCGAGGTCGACGGCGTCTCCGTGGGCGAAGTGGCCCTTCACCTCGAGGACCCCCGAGGGCAGCAGGCTCTTCTTCTTCTGCGTCAGCGCCACGAAGGCGCCGGCGTCGACCACCAGCGTGCCCCGGCCCTTGAGCGCGTGGGCCAGCCAGGTGCCGCGCGCGTCGCGGCGGGCGCGGTGCGGGAGGAACAGCGTGCCCTCCGGCTCGCCGGCGAAGACCCGGGAGAGCGCGCCGGGGCGCTGTCCGGCGGCGATGACGCAGGCGATGCCCTGCTCCGTCACCCGCGCCGCGGCGGCCAGCTTGGTGGCCATGCCGCCGGTGCCCACCCGGGAGCCGCTCCCGCCCGCGGCGCTCACCATGGCGCGGGTGATGGTGTCGACGACCTC
>CALNBU010000762.1 GCA_937875615.1 uncultured Archangium sp. | reverse complement strand
TCCGCCTTCTTCTCTGGCGGGGGCGCGGGGGCGGGCTTGGCGCCTTCTCCCTTGGCGTCGGACTTCTGCTTCTGGAACTCCGCCTCCTTCTTCTTGCGCTCCTCCTCCGCGGCGGCCGCCTCCATCTGCTTCATCTCCTCCTCCATCTTCGCGGCCTCGGCGGCGATGCGCTTCTCCTCCTCGCGGCGGTTGATCTCCGCCTCCTGCTGCTCGAGCAGCTTGTGCACCGGGTGCTCGACGGTCAGCCCCGCCTCTCCCTTGCGCGCGATGTACTGCTTGAACAGGCTCATCGCCTTCTCGGGATCTCCCTTCAGCCCGATGATGATGCCGCGGTTGAGCAACAACTCCGGCAGCTCCGGGTTGACCTTCGCCGCCTCGTCGTAGGTCTGCATGGCCTTGTCGAGCTGGCCCATGCCCTTGTAGGCCACGCCCAGGTTCAGCAACGCCTCCGCGTTCTTGCCATCGGCCGACAGGATGCGCCGGAGGTGCTCCTCCGCGCCCTGGTAGTCCTCCTGCGCGAAGGCCATCTTCACCAACTGGTAGTGCGCCGGCAGGTAGTCGGCCCGCGCGACCACCGCGCGCTTGAAGGCGGCGCGCGCAGAGACGCTGTCCTTGTCGCTGAGGCTCATCAGCCCCAGGGTGTACGGAATCTCAGGGTCGCTCTCGTCGATCTTGCCCGCCCGGAGCGCGATGAGGCGCGCCAGCGAGAACTGCTTCTGCTCGTAGTACACGAGCATCATCGTCTTGTAGGCCAGCAGGGTGCGGGGCTCACGGAACAGAGCCTCGCGGGACAGCTCGATGGCCCGGTCGTGCTCGCCCTTGCGGCGCGCCAGCTCCGCCAGCCGCGCGCGGCTGCTGGCGTCGTCGGGGTATTGCGTGAGGATGTCGGTGTAGACCTTCGACGCCGTCGCCTCGTCGCCGTTGTTCTGCGCGATGACGCCCAGGTTCTCCGCGGCCTGGCGCAGCGTCGGCTTGCGCGAGAGCGCCTCCTTGTAGAGCGCCACCGCCTCCTTCGTCTTGCCCTGCCGCTCAGCCAACACGCCGAGGTTGTAGGTGGCCTCGGCCAGGTTGGAGTCGGCGTCGGCCGCGGCGCGGAACTTCTTCTCCAACGCCACGTAGTCGACCGCCTTCGCCTTCTTCTGGGTCTCCCAGGTCTTCAGCGCGTCGTCGAACTTCGCCTGCGCGGAGGCGCTGATCTGCACCTGCCCGTCGGCCGACTCGGCCGAGCCCGCCCCATTGGCGACCTGCTTCTTCTCTCCACCGGACGTGGTCGCGCACCCCGCCAGCAGTGCGCACACCAACACGCTCGTCAGTCTCACAGCGCATCCTCCGGTTCGTCGTCAGGGCTCTGGGTCTTCGCCGCGGGCGCGGCGCTCTGCTTGGTCGCGGTCCCTGAGCTGCGCTCAGGCGTGGTCAGGTCGACCTCCGGCATGGTGTCCTCCACCTGCCGGCTGCCCACCTCCGCGGCGCTGTTCTTGATGGTCTGCGACTGCTCCGCGGAGATGGTGGGGACGGGCTGAATGGAGGTCAGCAGGTCACCGCCCAGCACCGTCGGCCGGGAGGCGCGCTCCTTCACCTCGAGCACGTCCTCGGGCATCGGCGGGTATTGTTGTGGCGCGTACTTCTCGCGGAGCTTGTCGAGGGCCGCTTCGGTGCAGCTGTTGAACACGTCGAGCTCCTGGCTCTTCGAGACCACCGCGACGAAGGCCTCGGTGGCCTTGGCCTTCGCCGGCTCGGCCTGCTGCTCGAACTGGGGCTTGATCTCGAAGAGGATGTCTTCGGTCAGCCCCTTCGGCACCGGGAAGTTGATGAGCTGATCTGCGTACTGGTCGTACGCCATGCCGATCTTGTTGAGCGCGCAGATGGCCGGGTCCGCCGACTTGAGCGTCACCGTCTTGGTGTACAGCTTCTGGATCTCCCCGAGCGCGTTGGCCTTGGCGCCGATGGACGTCTTCAGCTCGCCGGGGTTGAGCACCGAGTTCCAGCGCAGCTTGAGCGCCGCGTACTTCTTCCACTCGTCCTCGTTCTGGATGAAGTTGGCGCGGGCCACCGCATCGAGCGCCGTGATCTCCAGCGAGTCCTTGTGCCGCTTCGGGAGCTTCTCGTAGTAGTCGGTGATGCGGTTGTAGACCTGCCGCGCCGCCTTCGCGTTGCGGGTCTTGCTCTCGTACACCTGCGCCATGCGCCCCTCGGCGGTCAGCACCTTGCTGGGGTCCTTGATGTACTTCTTCTCGTACTCCTCCAGCGCCTTGGTCACCTTCGCCCACTGGCTGGTCTTCTCGTAGAGGTCGATGATCGACTTCTCCACCGCCTCGCCGTCCTTCGAGCTGGGCCACAGCGCCAGGTATCGCTCCCGGTTGCGCAGCGCCTGCTTGTACTGCCCCAGCCCCTCGCGGAAGACGCCGGCGTTGAAGAGCGCGTCTTGAGCCTTCTGCTCCTCCCACACCTGCGCGCCCGCGGCCTTCGCCGGCTCGGAGGCCTTCGACTGCTTCCCGGCCTTGCCCTTCTTGGCCGCCGGCGCCTTGCCCTTCTTCGCCGCGGCGCCCGGTGAGCGGCTCTTCTCGAAGGCGTCGGCGTAGGCCTCGTAGTAGTCGGCCGCCGGCGCGAAGTCGGCGATGACCTCGTAGCCCTCGGCCAACGCGTAGGTGGTCTGCGGGACGTACTGCGACTTCGGGTACTTCTGGATGAGCTGCTTGCGCACCTCGATGGCCCGGTTGAGCGCCTTGCCGTTGAAGTAGTCGATGGCCGCGTTGAACAGCGCCTTGTCCGCCAGCTCCGACTTCGGCCAGTCGGCCACGAAGGTCAGGTAGGCGTCACCGGCCTTGACGAACTCCTTCTTCGCCTCGAGCTGGTTGATGAGCTTGAAGCTCGATTGCTCGATCAGCTTGGCGAGCTCCTGCCTGAAGGCGCCCACCGCCAGCTTGTCGTTGGCGTAGAACTTCCGCGCCCACTCGTTCACCTTCCCCCAGTCACCGAGCAGGTTGTACGAGTCGAGCACCAGGTTGGCCGCGATCTCGCCAGCGCGGGAGCCGTCCTCGAACTTGTACTCCGGGTACTTGAGCGCGATCTCCGACAGGCGCTCCACCCCGGCGTCGAGGTGGTTGTAGTCGTAGTAGATGCGCGCCGCCTTGTAGGCGATCTCCACGCGCTTCTCGGCCTTCTCGATGTACGTGAGGTAGTCGTTGCAGGCGTCGAGCAGGCTCTGCTGCGAGGGCGGGATCGTCAGCTTCTTGGTGGGGTCGGTGATGGTCGGCGGCTTGATCTTCCCCGACGCCAGGTCGGCCTTCACCACCTCACTCCACGCGAGGATCGCGTTGTACGAGGCGTTGTTGATCCACTTGCCCACCTTCTCCTTCTTCTTGATGCGCTCGATGTCGGTGTTGAAGACCCGGGTGTACTCACGCGCGGCGTCCTCGTACTTGTTGAGGTTGTCGTTGAGGAGCTCGGCCCAGAAGAAGCGCAGGTCGTAGGCCTTGGGGCTCTCGGGGAAGAGCGTGAGGTAGTCTGCGTACACCGCGTTGGCGAAGCCGAAGGTGGTGTCGTCGCGCGTCTTCCTGCCTTCGTTGTGCCAGTCGACCGCCAGGCGGGAGATGGTGCGCTCGGCCAGCTCGCGCGCCTCGTCGAGCGAGCGCTTGTCCTTGTCTTCGAGCTTCGGGTTCGCCTTGAGGACGTCGTCCATCACCTTCACCAGCTTGCGCACCTGCTGCACCGTCATCTGCTTGTTGCCGGCGCGCATCACGCAGTCCACGATGCGGGACTGGAAGCCAGGCGCCTCCGGAGAGGTCGGGCGCTCGTTGATGAGCATGTTGTAGGCCAGCGCCGCCTCGCGGTCCTTGCCGTCTTCGTAGAAGAGGCTCGCCAGCTGCTTCATCATGGTGCGGCGGTCGTCGTCGGTCTTGGCGAGCTTGGCGAACTTCTCCTTCGCCTCGGTGGGGCCGCCGTTTCCGCGCGAGTAGGCGCGCACGTAGTCGGTGCGGGCCTCCTTCGCGAGGCCGGTGCGCGAGCCCTTCGCGCCCTTCTTGCCCTCCACTTCCTCGGCGCCGGCGAAGTCGACGTAGAGGACGACGGACTTGAACATGTCCATCGCCTTCTCGAAGTCCGACAGGTTGAAGTAGCACCAGCCCTGCTTGTAGAGCGCGTAGCCGTAGACCTGATTCTCGGGGAACTTCGCGGCGTTCTTGTAGTTCTCGAGCGCCTTCTCCAGGACGTCGCGCTTCCCCTTGCTGATGCCGAAGTAGTACTCGCCCACCGCGAGGTACGAGTCGGCGAGGTACTTCGACTTCTGGTACTTCTGGATCAACCGACCGTAGGCCGCGAGCGCGCGCTTCTCGTCGTTCAGCTCCATCAGGTTCAACCCGAGGAAGTAGAGGACCTCGTCGGTGCGATCGAAGTCCTTGTACTCCTGGACGATGGTCGAATACGCCTTGATGGCCTCCTGCGCGTAGAGCTTCGACTCCGCGGCCAGCTTCTCCTTGGTGCGCTCGGCCTCTTCGATGGCGGCCTTGTCGCCGGCGTTCATCGCGGCCAGCTTGTCGTCGTCGCGCCGGTTGGCCTCGAAGGAGATGTACTTCGACTCTTCCCAGTAGAGCTCGCCCAGGCGGAACAGCAGCCCCGGTTTCTCGGTCTTGTCGGTGGTGAAATCGATGATCTTCTTGAGGTCGCCTATCTGCTCGCGCCGCTTGGCCGCCACCTGCACCTCGACGCCCAGGCGGAACTCGTCGAACTTCAGCGTGGGCGCGTCGGTGCGCTGCTCCTTCTTGCGGGTGATGTCGCCGGCCAGCGACTTGTCGGGGACGAGGCTGGTCTCCTTCTTCTTGAGCTCGACGTCTTTGGCGGCCTTCTTGTCTTGTGCCAGCGCAGAAAAGGAAGTGACGACTGCGAGAGAAATGACGAGAGCGCGCATGCGAAGGTACCCGCGTGGAGAGTCACCAAAAGGCTCGGGACTCCTTGGAAAATTCCGCTCGGAATCATCGTCGCGACGACTCGGAGCGTCAAGCAAACCCTTTGGGGGCGGACGCTTCGGACAGTAGCCGTGGCGAGGTGAAGGTGGCAGGTATCCGGCCATGAGCACCCCCGGCCCTCTCGCTCCGCAGTTCATCACCCACGAGGTCACCAATCAGGCGCCTCCGCTCGTCTACGACGCGTGGAGCACCGACCTGCCACTCCGCGAGGCCGTGGCCCGCGAAGGTGGCGGCTGGCACGAGGCGGCGCTGCAGCGCTACGGCGTGCGCGTCGGCGGCGAGCTGATGGCGGCGGGCTTCCTCGCCAACGAGAACAAGCCCCGGTTCCGCCCCTTCGACCGCTACGGGAACCGGCTGGACGAGGTGGAGTTCCACCCCAGCTACCACCAGCTGATGGGCGCGGCCGTCGAGGCCGGCGTCACCCACCTCGGCTGGTCCAGGGCCGACACCCGGGGCGCCCACGTGGCGCGCATGGCGCTCTCGTACCTCCACAACCAGGCCGACCAGGGCACCAGCTGCCCGCTCACCATGACCTACGCCGCGGTGCCCGCGCTCCAGCACGAGCAGGCGCTGGCGCAGGTGTGGCGGCCCCGCCTCACCGCCGACCGGTACGATCCGCGCTTCGTCCCCGCCGAGCAGAAGGCCGGCGTCACCTTCGGCATGGGCATGACCGAGAAGCAGGGCGGCTCCGACGTGCGGACCAACACCACCCGCGCCCACCGCAACGGCGACACCTGGGAGCTGGTCGGCCACAAGTGGTTCTTCTCGGCCCCCATGTGCGACGCTTTCCTGGTGCTGGCGCAGGCCGAGCGCGGCATCACCTGCTTCCTGCTCCCGCGCTGGCGCCCGGACGGCACGCGCAACGCGCTGCGGATCCAGCGCCTGAAGGACAAGCTGGGCGACTGGTCGAATGTCAGCAGCGAGG
>CALNBU010000761.1 GCA_937875615.1 uncultured Archangium sp. | reverse complement strand
ACAACGCCATGCAGCTGGGCGTCTTCGAGGTGCTGGCCGCGCAGCGCGCCGTCACCGAGACCGCGCTGGCCCAGGTCGACGCCACGCTCGACGCCTGGAAGGCGCACGCCGGGCTGGAGCTGCTGCTCGCCGGCCGCTCCACGCCGCTGCGGCTGGGCGCCGTGGCCGCCTCTCTCTCCACGGCGACCGCCGCCACCTCAGGAGCACACTGAACATGAATCGACGGGAACTGATGCAACTGGGCCTGCTGGCCGGCAGCGCGCTCGCCTCACGCGACGCGCTGGCGAAGGCGGTGGCCACGCCGCGGCCGGTGGTGGCGCCGGGCGGACAGCGCGCGGTGGTGACGCCCAACGGCGGCGCGCTCGAATGGAAGCAGGTCGGCGGCGTGAAGGTGGGCCACCTCATCGCGCACGAGCTCGATCACGAGTTCGCCCCCGGGCTACGCGCGAAGGTGTGGGGCTACAACGGGAGCTCGCCGGGCCCCACCCTGGAGCTGACCCAGGGCGACGCGGTGCGGCTGTACGTCACCAACCGGCTCCCGGAGCCCACCACCGTGCACTGGCACGGCGTCATCCTCCCCAACGGCATGGACGGCGTGGCCGGCCTCACCCAGCGCGCCATCGCGCCGGGCGAGACGTTCCTCTACGAGTTCACCTTCCGGCAGGCGGGCACCTTCATGTACCACCCGCACTACGACGAGATGACCCAGATGGCCCTGGGGATGATGGGCATGATCGTGGTGCACCCGCGCGCCCCGAGAGGGCCGCGGGTCGACCGCGACTTCGTGCTCATGTCACACGAGTGGAAGATCGAGCCCGGCGCGGCCCGGCCCGACCCCAGCGCGATGAATGACTTCAACCTGCTCACCTTCAACTCGAAGGCCTTCCCCGCCACCGCCCCGCTGGTGATGGGGCTGGGGGAGCGGGTGCGGATCCGCGTCGGCAACCTCTCCCCGATGGACCACCACCCCATTCATCTCCACGGCGTCTCGGCCGAGCTGACCTGGACCGACGGCGGCGAGGTCCCGCTCTCTGCGCGGCACCCCGAGACCACCTTCCTGGTGCCGGTGGGCAGCGTGCGGGTCTTCGAGTTCGTCACCACCGAGCCCGGCGACTGGGCGATGCACTGCCACATGACCCACCACGTGATGAACCAGATGGGCCACGGCTTCCCGGTGATGGTGGGCGCCGACCCGGAGCGCATCGACCGCCGGGTGAAGGCGCTGGTGCCGCAGTACATGACCATGGGCCACGACGGCATGGGCTCGATGTCGGAGATGGAGATGCCCTCGCCCACCAACTCCATCCCCATGCGGGGCGGGCGCGGCCCCTTCGGCGGCATCGACATGGGCGGCATGTTCACCGTGCTCAAGGTGCGACAGCGGCCGGACCAGGCGGACCCCGCTGGCTGGCACGCCCACCCGGCCGGCACCGTGGCCGAGCGCGCCCCCGAGGCGAGCCTCGCCGCCGACGGCGTCGATCCACTCCGCGAGGTCTGACCGCGAGCCCTCCGACACTTCCCACGGCGGGGACGGCGCCTGGCTGCTACGTGAGGCGCCATGACGTCCGCTGTTCCGGCGCGCTGGCCGGCCTTCTTCGCCGCCTTCGCCGCCGCCTTCGACAACTTCTCGATGACGCCGCTGGTGCGCGCCATCTCCGCCGACCTGCAGGTGCCGCTGGCAGAGGCCACCTCGGTGGCCAGCGCCTACTACCTGGCCTACGGCCTGCTGCAGGTGCCGTGGGGCCTGGCCTCCGAGCGCCTCGGCCGGGTCACCGTGATGCGGTTGGGCGTGGGGATCGCCGCGCGGTAGAGTGCGCGCATGACGCACACGATCGCGGTGGTGGGCGCGGGGCTCTCGGTGCTGGCGGACTCCCTGCAGACGCTGCTCATCGCCCGCTTCATCGCGGGCGCCGGCATGGCGTCGGTGGTCCCCGCGGTCATCGCCTGGGTAGGCGAGGTGTTGCCGCCCGATCAACGCGTGGCCGGCGCCACCGACATGAACTCGGCCTACGCCACCGGCGCCGCCGCGGGCGTGCTGGGCGCAGGGCTCCTCGCCGACGCGCGCGGGTGGGCCTGGGGCTTCGGCGCCTCCGGCCTGTTGGGTGGGCTCGCGCTGTTGGCCACCCTGCGCCTCTTCTCGCCACCGCCGCCCGCCACGCCGGGGAGCCTCCGGGTCGCCCTCGGCGTCCCCGCCGTGCGGTGGCTGGCTGGCATCGCGCTGGTCGAGGGCGCCACGCTCTTCGGGCTCTTCGCCTTCCTCGCGCCGACCCTGCTGGCCACCGGCGCCTCCGCGTCGCTGGCCGGCGTCCTGATCGCCGCCTACGGGCTCTCGGTGGTGCTCTGGAGCCGCGTGGCGCGCGCGGCCACGCCCCGAGTCCCCGTGCTGCGGCTGATGGCCTTCGGCGGCGCGATGCTCACCCTGGGTTGGAGCGCGGTCGCCTGGTCTCCCGGCGCGGGCGGCGTGCTGAGCGCCTCGGTGATGATGGGCTCGACCATCATCTTCTTCCACTCGCAGCTGCAGGTGTGGGCCACCCAGGCGGCGCCGCAGGCGCGGGGCCCCGGCATCGCCATGTTCTCCGGGTGCCTCTTCGTGGGGGCCTCGCTGGGCACCGCGCTCGGTCGGCCCCTGTTCGCGGCCGGCCAGGTGCAGCTCCTCTTCGCCGTCGGCGCGCTGACCGCCCCGGAATTCGGCCTCAACATCTGGCTGTCGGCGCGCTGGTGGGCGCGCTGGTGACCTGCGCCGCGGTGTGGGCCCGGCGGAGCGCGCTGCGGGCGGCGGGCTGAACGGCCCGCGCCGTGCTATCCGCTGGAGAATGGCCTACGCGAACCCCACCCACGAGACCATCGGCTCCGACATCCTGGCGGTGCTGGGCGTGCTCCGGTTCCCCGAGCAGATTCTGGGCGCCGAACAGGTGGCGGAGCTGAGGCGAATCCAGCCCGACGCCTGGTACCCCATCACCACGCTGCTCGAGCTGCTCCGCGCGTTGGCGAAGAAGGGTGGCCACGCCTCGCTGGTGCAGATGGGCCGCCAGCTCTTCCGCGACTCACATCAGGCGCGACTGACGCCACGGCTGTCGAGCGCGGGCGACGTGGTCTTCGGCATCGACGCCATGTACCACCACGCCAACCGGGGACAGGACATCGGCGGCTGGCGGGTGGTCAGGTTCTCGGCCGGCCTCGCGGTGCTCGAGAAGACCACGCCTCATCATTGCGCCCTCGAGGAGGGCATCCTCCACGAGGCGCTCCGCATCGTCGGCGCCGAGTCGCTCATCGTGCAGAACCACTGCCGCGAGCGGGGCGACGCGCTGTGCGAGTTCGAGCTGCACTCTTCGGTGAAGGACCACCGCTGGGTCGGCGACCACGCGACGACGTGATCCGGCGCCGGGGCTCGACGAAGCGCACCAGCGAGCCCAGCAGCGGGCGGAGATCCCGCGCGCCGCGCAGCAACTCACCCGACACCACGTCATTCACCCCGCCGGTCAGCGCCCGACGCACGACCGGGTCTCTCGAGGTGTGCCCGAACACCAGCGAGGCGAACTGCTGGTTGACCTCCTCCCTCACCTTCAGGGCCCGGGGCCCGGCGCCCATCACCTCGACGATGCACGCGCGCGCCATCACCGGGTCGCGCGAGAGCACCTCCAGGTAGCGCGCCAACTGTTCCCGCACCCGGGTGGGACCGGCAAAGCGCGCCTCGGCGAGGTCCGCCACCATGCGCGAGGCCAGCGCCTCGTAGGCGGCGAGGAAGCAGTCCTCCTTCTCCGAGAAGTACTCGTAGAAGGCCTTCCGCGAGACGCCCGCGCGCTGGATGACCTGGGCCACGTTGGTCTCCGCGTACCCCTGCTGGCCCACCAGGTGCGCCATCGCCTCGATCAGGCGCCAACGCTGGTT
>CALNBU010000760.1 GCA_937875615.1 uncultured Archangium sp. | reverse complement strand
CTCCCCGCACCGCGGCCCGTCGCCCCGCCGCCAGCCCAACCGGTGCTCCCGGTGGTCACCGCCCCCACCATCGCCGCGCCCTCTCTCCCCACCATCACCGCACCGGCGGCCCCGCGCGCGATGGCGCTTCGTCCAGCGCCCGCCGTGGCGCCTCCGCGCGGAGTGGTGGCGCCGCCCATCGTCGCGCCGCCCATCGTTGCGCCACCTGTCGTTGCGCCACCTGTCGTTGCGCCACCTGTCGTTGCGCCACCTGTCGTCGGGTCTTCCCCGTCCGGAACCATGGTTCCCCCCGCGCCGGTCGGGGCCCGCGGCGCCGCGCCCCTCGCGCTGCCTCCGCCGTCGAGCGCCGCGCCCCGGGAGAGCCCGATCCCCACCTCCGGCGCCATCGAGGACATCAGCGAGGGCCAGGCCGCCGCGCTCCGCGTGCTCGCCGAGGGCCTCACCCGCGTCGACTACTTCTCGGTGCTCTCGGTGGCCCCCACCGCGTCGCCAGCGGAGATCAAGAAGGCCTTCTACCGCGAGAGCCGCACGTACCACCCCGACCGCTTCTTCCATCTCCCTGAATCGCAGGTGAAGACCGACCTGGGCTCGCTCTACAAGCGCGTCACCGAGGCCTACTACGTGCTGCGCGACGACGCGAAGCGACGCAAGTACAGCGCCGACATGGCCAGCGCCGAGCGCGAAGAGCGCCTGCGCTACACCGAGGCCACCGAGGCCGAGCTCAAGGCCGAGGCCCGCAAGAGCGTCGACGAAGAGTTCGGCTCGAACCCCAAGGCGCGCCCCTTCTTCAAGACCGCGCAGGCCGACATCGCGAAGTCCAACTGGGCGGCGGCCGAACGAAACCTCAAGATGGGCCTCATGTATGAGGCCGGCAACGCGCGCTTCAAGGAGCAGCTCGCCACGGTGCGCGACAAGCTCGAAGAGCAGCGCAAGCTGTCCGGCGACGCCTTCAAGATAAAGTGACCTTCGATCTCCTCGCGCTGGGCGCCGTCGCCCTCTTCGCCCTCTGGGGCGCCTTCACCGGCTTCGCCCGCCAGGTGGGGCAGGCCGCGGCTGGCGTGGCCGCCTTCATGTTGTCGCTCCCGGTCGGCACCGCGCTGTCCGGCCCCGCCGCGGCGGCCCTCAAGTCGTCGCTGACGGTGGGCACCGTGGCCGCCACCGTCGGCGCCTTCGTCGTCATCTATCTCGTGGTGCGCGCCGTGCTGACGGCGATGATCAAGAAGCTGTTGGCCCGGCGCGAAGAAGACGGCTCCGAGAGTCACGCCGCAGACCGCGGCATGGGCTTCGGCCTCGGAGGCCTGAAGGCCGCCGCCGTGGTGTGGCTGGGCGTGTCCGCCGCCACCTTCATCGAAGACCAACTGGTGCTCAACGGGCGCCGCTTCTCCTTCACCCCCAGGGACTCCCAGGCCATGCGCTGGGGACGCGCACACAACCTCATCGAGCTCTTCCAGTTCTCCGGCGGTCGGGAGCTGGCGCTGGCGGGGAAGCTGGCCGCGGATCCCACCGCCGCCGCGAAGCTGAAGGACGACCCCGACTACGCGGCCCTGATGAAGGACAGCCGCTTCAAGCAGCTGGTGCACGGCGCCGCCTGGAAGAAGGCCCTGGAGACGGGCGATGTCCGCGCGCTGATGCAGAACGAGCAGCTCCTGCAGCTCACCCGCGACCCGAAACTGCGTCCCCACGTCGAACGGCTCGCCGAACGGGCGACAAGTCGATAGATCCCCGCTCCCATCATGGCCACCCCTCCCCGCTGGACGATCGCTGACTCCCTCGACATGTACGCCATCCGCAACTGGGGGGCGGGCTACTTCGGCGTGAACGAAAAAGGCAACGTGTGCGTGCACCCGGGCGGTCCGACGACGCCCAGCTTCGACCTCAAGGACCTGGTCGATGAGGTGCGCCGCCGCGGCATCAGCCTGCCGCTGCTGATCCGTTTCACCGACGTGCTGCGCCACCGCGTGCAGCACCTCAACGAGGCCTTCCGCAAGGCCATCGCCGAGCACAACTACAAGGGCCAGTACCGCGGGGTGTACCCCATCAAGGTCAACCAGCACCGCTACGTCGCCGAGACCATCTCCGAGGCGGGCAAGCCCTACGGCTACGGCCTGGAGGCCGGCAGCAAGCCCGAGCTGCTGGCGGTGATGGCGCTCCTCGATGACCCCGACGCGCTCATCATCTGCAACGGCTACAAAGACGAAGAGTACGTGGAGACCGCGCTCTACGCCTCCAAGCTGGGCCGCCGCGTGGTGATGGTGGTCGAGAAGCCCACCGAGCTGGCGCTGATCGCCGAGGTGGCCAAGCGCACCAACATCCGGCCCAGGCTCGGGGTCCGCGTGCGGCTGTCGACGCGCGGCGCCGGCAAGTGGGAGGCCAGCGGCGGAGATCGCAGCAAGTTCGGCCTCTCTTCGCTGGAGCTGATGGAGGCCATCTCGTTCATGCGCGAGACCGGCCTGATGGACACCTTCGAGTTGCTGCACTTCCACCTCGGCAGCCAGATCTCCAACATCCGCAACGTGAAGAACGCGCTGCGCGAGGTAGGGCGCTTCTACGTCGAGGTGCGCCGCCTCGGCGCGCCGCTGCAGTACATCGACGTCGGCGGTGGGCTGGGCGTCGACTACGATGGCTCGCAGACCAACTTCGCCTCCTCGATGAACTACACCACCGAGGAGTACGCCAACGACGTGGTGTTCTCGGTGATGGAGGCCTGCGACGCCGCGCAGCTGCCCCACCCCAACCTGGTCTCCGAATCGGGTCGCGCGGTGGTGGCCCACCACGCGGTGCTGGTGACCGAGGTGCTGGGC
>CALNBU010000759.1 GCA_937875615.1 uncultured Archangium sp. | reverse complement strand
GAAGGCGGCGCGGGCCGCGCTCGAAGAGGCGCAGGCAGAGGTAGCGCAGCAGGCCGACGAGGCGTCCGGCACGGTGCGGCTGGCGGTGCCCAACGACGCCGGGCCGATGGTGTCGGTGGTCGCCGCGTTCACGAAGCGGCACCCGGCGATCCACGTCGAGGTGCTGGTGTCCAACCGCCACGTCAACCTCATCGAGGAGGGCGTCGACCTCGCGCTCCGCGCCGGCCGCCTCGACGACTCGTCGCTGGTGGTGCGGCGCCTCGCGCAGTCGCACCTCGGCCTCTTCGCGAGCCCGGGGTACCTCAAGAAGCACGGCGCGCCGGAGTCGCTCGAAGCGCTGGCGCGCCACCCCCTGGTGCTCTTCCGCGGCCGTCAGGGGAAGCTGCGCCTGAAGTTCGAGTCGGTGGAGGGCGAGCACCGCGAGGTCACGGTGCGGGGGCCGGTGACCGTCGATGATCTCTCCTTCGTCCGGGGCTTCGTCCTGCACGGGGTGGGGCTGGGGCTCCTGCCCATCTTCTTCATGCACGACCGCGCGCCGGGCGCGAAGGTCGAGCGGGTGCTGCCCGACTGGCGCGTCGCCGGCGGCGGCGTGCACCTGGTGATGCCCGCGCAGAAGTACGTGCCCTCGCGCGTGCGGCTGCTCGCCGACTTCATCTACGGGAACTTCAAGCCCGACGAGTGCGGGAAGCACGGCGCGCCCGCGGGACCCTGAGCGGGCGCTCTGCTACGTGCGCGCCATGCTCTCCCTGTCGCTGCTGCTCGCCGCCACGCCCATCACCGCCGCGGAGCTGCGCGCGCACACCGGCTTCCTCGCCTCGGACCTGCTCGAGGGGCGCGGCCCAGGCACCCGCGGCGACGCGCTGGCGCAGGCCTACGTCACCGCGCAGCTCGAGGCGCTGGGGCTCCAGGTCTCGTCCCAGCCCGTCGACCTGGTGGGCGTCGACGGCCACCCCGAGACGCTGTCGTTCACGGCTCCGAAGACGTCGCTGGCGCTGCGGCATCACCACGACGTCATCGCCGTGTCGGGCCACCAGCGCGAGGTGTCGGAGCTGCGCGACGCCGAGCTGCTCTTCGTCGGCTACGGCATCACCGCGCCGGAGTTCGACTGGGACGACTTCAAGGGCGTGGACGTGAAGGGGAAGGTGCTGGTGGTGATGAACAACGATCCAGAGCGTGACCCCAGGCGCTTCGGCGGCAAGGCGAGGCTCTGGTACGGGCGGTGGGACTACAAATACGAGCGCGCGCGGCAGCTGGGCGCGGCGGGCGTGCTCATCATCCACACCACGCCGTCGGCCGGCTACCCGTGGCAGGTGGTGCAGACCTCGTGGAGCGGGGCGCAGTTCGACCTGCCCGCCGACGCCGGCCACCAACTGGAGCTCAAGGGCTGGGTGACGGAGGCCGCGGCCAGGCGGCTCTTCGCGCTCACCGGGAAGAGCCTCGATGGCCTGCGGGCGAAGGCGGAGGGGCCGCGGTTCGTCCCGGTGCCGCTGGGGGTGACGTTGTCGACGCGCTTCACCAACGTGGTGGCGACCACGCGCAGCGCCAACGTGCTCGGTTTGCTGGAGGGCACCGACGAGGCGCTGAAGCGCGAGGTGGTGGTCTACACCGCGCACCACGACCACCTCGGGCGGGGCGCGGACGGCACCATCTACAACGGCGCGGTGGACAACGCCTCGGGGGTGGCCGCGCTGCTGGCCCTGGCGCGGCTCTTCAGCGCGCAGCCGCCCAAACGCAGCGTGCTCTTCGCCGCGGTGGCCGCCGAGGAGCAGGGCCTGCTCGGCTCGCAATACCTGGTGGAGCACCCGCCGGTCCCGCTGGCGCGCATGGCCGCCAACCTCAACCTCGACGGGCTCAACGTGCTGGGCCGCGCGCGCGACGTCAGCGTGGTGGGCTTCGGCAAGTCCTCGCTCGACGCGCACCTCATCGCGGCGGCGCAACGGCAGGGCCGCGTCGTGCGCCCCGACGCGCTCTCGGACCGCGGCTTCTTCTACCGGGGCGACCAGTTCAACTTCGCGAAGCGCGGCGTGCCGGCCACCTGGTTCTCCAGCGGGCAGGACTTCATCGGGCGCCCGGCGGGCTGGGGCGCGAAGCAGCGCGAGGCCTGGGAGTCGCAGCGCTACCACCAGCCGTCCGACGACGTGACGCCGGAGTGGGATCTCTCCGGCGCGGTGGAGGACGTGCAGCTCTACTACGAGCTGGGCGCGGCGGTGGGCAACGCGCCGGCCATGCCCACCTGGACGAAGGGCGACGAGTTCGAGGCGGCGCGCCTCGAGAGCCTGCGGAGCCTCGGGTCGAGCCGATAGCCCGCCGCCGGGAGCACCCCACCTCTCCGGAGAGAACCGCGGCGCACCAGGTCCGGGCGAGGTTTCCGGGCCTGCGTTAGAAGCGCGAGCACGATGGCCAACTTCGAGCTCGTCAGTGAGTACGCCCCCCGCGGAGACCAACCGCGCGCCATCACCGAACTCTCCGAGGGCCTGGTCCGCGGCGATGTGCATCAGGTCCTGCTGGGGGTCACCGGCTCCGGCAAGACCTTCACCATGGCCAACGTCATCGCCAACGCGAAGAAGCCGGCGCTCATCATCGCGCACAACAAGACGCTGGCCGCGCAGCTCTACGGCGAGTTCAAGCAGCTCTTCCCGCGCAACGCCGTCGAGTACTTCGTCAGCTACTACGACTACTACCAGCCCGAGGCCTACGTGCCCTCGTCGGACACCTTCATCGAGAAGGACTCCTCGGTGAACGAGCAGATCGAGCGCCTCCGCCACTCGGCCACGCACTCGCTGCACACCCGCGACGACGTCATCGTGGTGGCCTCGGTGTCGTGCATCTACGGCCTCGGTGGCGCGCGCGCCTACGTGGGCATGGCGGTGCGCCTGAGCACCGGCGACGAGGTGGGCCGCGACGCGGTGATGCGCAAGCTGGTGGACTGCCAGTACGAGCGCAACGACATGGACTTCCACCGCGGGACCTTCCGGGTGCGCGGCGACACGCTGGAGGTCTTCCCCGTCTACGAGGAGTCGCGCGCGCTGCGCATCGAGTTCTTCGGGGACCAGGTCGAGCGCCTGAGCGAGTTCGACCCGCTGCGCGGCGTCACCCTGGGCGAGGTGCCGAAGGTGACCATCTTCCCCGGCTCGCACTACGTCACCGAGCCGGACCAGCGGCGCTCCGCGGTGGGCACCATCCGCGAGGAGCTGCGCGAGCGCCTGACCTGGTTCCGGGAGCAGAACAAGCTGGTGGAGGCCCAGCGCCTCGAGCAGCGCACCATGTTCGACCTGGAGATGATGGAGCAGCTCGGCTTCTGCAACGGCATCGAGAACTACTCCCGGCACCTGTCGGGGCGGCAGAGCGGCGAGCCGCCGCCGTGCCTGCTCGACTACTTCCCGAAGAACTTCCTGGTCTTCGTCGACGAGTCGCACCAGACCATCCCGCAGATCGGCGCCATGTTCCGCGGCGACCGGGCGCGCAAGGAGACGCTGGTGGACTTCGGCTTCCGGCTCCCCAGCGCTGCCGACAACCGGCCGCTCAAGTTCACCGAGTGGGAGCAGTTCGAGAAACAGCTGGTCTACGTGTCGGCCACGCCGTCGGTGTACGAGATCGACAAGGCCCGGGGCGTGGTGGTGGAGCAGGTGATCCGGCCCACTGGCCTGCTGGACCCGGAGATCGAGGTGCGCCGCGCCGGCAATCAGGTCGATGACCTGCTGGAGGAGATCCGCGTGCGCGCCGAGCGCGGTGAGCGGGTGCTGGTCACGGTGCTGACCAAGCGCATGGCGGAGGACCTCACCGAGTACTACGCGGAGGTGGGCGTGCGGGTGCGCTACCTCCACGCGGACATCGACGCCATCGAGCGCACCGCCATCATCAGGGACCTGCGCAAGGGCGTGTTCGACGTGCTGGTGGGCATCAACCTGCTGCGCGAGGGGCTCGACATCCCGGAGACGTCGCTGGTGGCCATCCTCGACGCCGACAAGGAAGGGTACCTCCGCAGCCACGTCTCGCTCATCCAGACCATCGGCCGCGCCGCGCGCAACGTGAACGGGCGCGTCCTGCTCTACGCCGACGTGATGACCGACTCCATCAAGCGGGCCATCGAGGAGACGGACCGCCGCCGAGACATCCAGCGCGCCTACAACGCGGAGCACGGCATCACGCCGGCGCAGGTGAAGAAGGCCATCGTGGACCTCTCCCAGTTCCTCTACGACGGCGACAGTGTCGACGCGCCGCTGGCGGCGGAGGACGGCTCGGTGGTGCTGAGCAGGCCGGAGATCGCCGAGCTCATCAAGAAGACGGAGTCCAGCATGCTGGCCCTCGCCGAGGAGATGGAGTTCGAGAAGGCCGCGGTCGAGCGGGATCGACTGGTGCTGCTCAGGGAGATGGACCTGGGGGTGAAGCCGGCGCTCCGGTCGCTGCTGGCGGGGCCGAAGGAGGAGAAGCCGCAGCGCAAGGCCCAGCCGAGGAAGTACCGGCGCAAGCGCTGAGGGGCGCTCGTCATTCATCAGTTGAAAAGCGGACTTTTCATTTCTGCAACGCGCTTCTGGAAATGACCCGGGGCGAGGCCTGTGGTGACGCCCGGTTGCGTCTGGCACGGAAGCTGCCCTGTGCGCGGGTGCATGCTGAGTTCGAACGCCCTGCTGCCCGCCGTCGTCGTGGAGTCTGCCCCCCTGTGGGTCGTCTCCGACATGCTTCAGGCCGGCCGTTTCGAGGTGGTGCTGGTGCTCAAGGAGGACGAGTCGGTGCTGGGGTTGGTCCGCCGTGACGCGGTGCTGCGCCTCGCCCCGCGGTTGCCGGAGGCGCCGGTGCGCATGCTCCCGTTGCAGCGGGTGGTGGAGGTGTCGAGCTCCGCCACTGTGCACGAGGTCCGCGCGGCCCTGGCCGACGAGTCCGTCGACGCGGTGGTCATCGAGAAGTCGGTGCTGGAGGGCTGGTCGGTGGTCTTCCGCGACTCACTCGAGGCGGCCTGAGGCGGCCCAGTCGAGGATGGCGCGCGGCGTCGCCTCGTCATCGAGCGCGAGGTTGAGCGCGGCGAGGCGCTCCAGCAGGCCGTTGGTCTCGGTGGCCGGCTGTCGTGTGGGCCCGGTGATGCGGGCGCAGAAGAAGGTGCGGCAGCCAAAGGGCCGGCTCTCGTAGACGGTGCAACGGAGGCCGGCCCCGTCGAGGAACGGACAGCCGCCATCGGCGCGCGGCGGTGGCAGCTTCCGGCCCTCGCGGCGCAGGCGCTCGAGCAACAGCGCCCACTCGCTGGGCCACAGCCAGGGCTCGCGGCGCGTCATCGCCAGCTGGCAGCACTCGCCGGAGGCCGGGCACCCGTGGCGACTCCAGGCGGCGTCGGCCTTGCGCAACACCGCCTCTGTCTCACGCATCGCCGCGCGGCGCGCGGGTCCGGGTACAGTGTTCCAACTCATGCTGCCCGCTCCCGTCGACGCATTCTGTGCTGTTCATACCACCGAGGTCGCGCTGGCCGTGTGCGAGCGCTGCGGGCGCTTCATGTGCGCGCCGTGCTGTGCACATGGCGCGCAGGCGCGGTGCACGGCCTGCTCCGACGCGCAGCAGCCGGGCACCTTCTCGCTGGGGCCCACCGCGCCGTTCTCCGAGGTGCTGGCCTATGCGTGGGAGTCGTTCAAGCGGGCGCCGGTGATTCCCGTGGTGGCGACGGCGCTGTCGCTGGGTGCGGTGGTGATGGCGCACATGGTGGTGCAGCTGGGGATCGTCCTGGTGTTCGGACAGATGTCCGAACAGGCCTCGCGCTCGACGGTGGACCTCGCGATTCTGTACGCCGTCTCGTCGGTGTTGACCCTGGTGGTGGGCCTCTTCGTGCAGGCCTTCGTCTGGGCCGGGTTGCTGCGGTTGCTGATGGACTACCTGGTGGGCGGGCCCGGTGGGTTGGATCGCCTGGTGAGCCAGGCGGGGCGCTTCGCCAGCTTCGTCGGCATCCAGGTGGTGTGGAGCCTGCCGATGTCGCTCTCTTCCATCTTCTCTTCGTTGGTCCAGGTGGCGTCGAGTGCGGGAGACGGGGTCCCGGCGTCGGCGCTCCTCGTGCTGTCCCTCGCTGGCGGGGTGCTGTCGTTGCTGGGGTTGGTGGGCTGGTTCCTCGTGCTGCCCTACGCCGTCTTCGCCATGGCCGAGGTGCAGGTGGGGGACTGCGGGGCGCTGGAGGCGTTCCGTCGCGTCTGGCGGGTGACGTCAGGCTCGCGGTTCGTGGTGCTGGGCATCAGCGCGCTGGGGGGCCTGTTGGTGCTGCTGGGGTTGCTGCTGTGCGGGCTGCCGGTGCTGGCGACGTTCCCGGTCTCGCTGATGCTGTTGCTCGGCACCTACCTCGCGCTGCGGAGCGGGGCGGACGCCATCTGCGAGAAGCCGCTGGTCCTGAACCGTGACTACAGCACGCGCAGCACGAAGCACTTGAGGTAGCGCGTCTCGCGGAGGCTCAACAGCACGGGGTGGTCCTTCCCCGCGCCGCGCTTCTCGAGGATCTGCACCCGCCGCTTCGCGTCGGCGGCGGCGGAGTCGAGCATCTCCTCGAAGCGGGCCTCGTCGATGTGGTGGGTACAGCTGGCGGAGATGAGGACGCCGCCGGGGTTCAGCAGCTGCATCGCGCGCAGGTTGATCTCCTTGTAGCCGCGGGCAGCCGCCTGCACCGCGCTCTTGTTCTTCGCGAAGGAGGGCGGGTCGAGGACGATGGTGTCGTAGCGCTTCCCTTCGTCGAGGGCGTCGCGGAGGAAGTCGAAGGCGTTGGCCGCGACCGCGGTGACGTTGCCCAGCGCGTTGCGCTTCGCGTTGGCTTCGATCTGCGCGCAGGCTGCCTCGGAGATCTCCACCGCGGTGACCGCCCTGGCCTTGAGCGCCAGCTGCAGGGCGAAGCCGCCGGCGTAGCTGAAGCAGTCGAGGGCCTCGCCGTGCGCCCACTCGCTGGCCATCACGTGATTGTCCCGCTGGTCGAGGAAGGCGCCGGTCTTCTGGCCGGTGAGCAGGTCCACCTCCAGCGTGATGTGCCCCTCGCGGTAGGTGGCGGGCCCGGAGAGCGCGCCGTGCAGCACGCCCTTCTCGGGCTCCAGTCCCTCGAGGCGCCGCACGTTGGCGTCGCTGCGGTTGACGATGGCCCTCGGCTGGAAGTGTTCGACCAGCAGGCGCGTCAACGCGGCCTTGCGCTGCTCGGTGGCCTTGTGGAGGAACTGCACGGAGAGGAAGTCACCGAAGCGGTCCACCACCAGCCCGGGGAGCAGGTCGGCCTCGCCGTGCACCACGCGGTAGGCGGTCTCGTCGGGGAGCGCGCGGCGCCGGAGCGCGTCGGCCGTCGCCAGCCGCGCGCGGAAGAAGTCGTCGTCGACGGCCTCGTCGGTCCAGCTGAGCCAGCGCAGGGAGATCTTGGAGTCGCGCGAGAAGAAGGCCTGCCCCAGGAAGTAGCCGCGGCCATCTTCGACGCGCACCACCTCGCCGCCCTCCAGGGCGGCCGGCTTCTGCTCGAGGTCCGCCTCGTAGATCCACGGGTGGCCCGCCTTCCAGCGGTCGACGCCCTTCCTGGTGATGCGAATGGTGGGCTGGCTCACGGGTCAGGCCAGAACCGCATCGACGACGACTTGTCCAGCGCCATCGTCTTTCACGGTGCAGGCGGCGAGCGCGGGGTCGCGGGTGAAGAACAGCCGCCAGCCCTCTTCGACCGCCTGCGCGAGGAGCTGCCGCTTCTCCTCGATGGAGGTCAGCGGGTAGAGGTCGAAGGCCGGCACCCACGGCGCATGGAGGTGCGCGGTGGTGGGGATGAGGTCTCCGCAGAACATGAGCGTCTGCCCGGCCTGCTCGAGGCGGACCAGCTGCATGCCCACGGTGTGGCCCTCGCTCACCACCAGGTGCACGCCGGGGTAGAGCTCGGTGGCGCCCTCCAGCAGGTGGAGCTGGCCGCTCCGCTCGAGGAGCGCGAAGTCGGGGTGTCGGAAGCTGCCGCGGTCCTTTTCGGACGGGTGGTGCGCCCACTTCCAGTGGCGCCGCTGGAGGTGCACCGTGGCGCGGGGGAAGGCCAGCCGCGCCTGCCCGGCCTCTTCCCGGGTCAGCGCGCCGGCGACGTCGAAGTGCAGGTGGCTGAGCACCACGTCGGTGATGTCGGCGCGCGTCAGGCCGGCGCGCTCCAGCGCCCCTTCGAGGCCGCCGTCGGCGTGGTGGAGGCCGTAGATGGCCCGGCTCTTTCCGTCCCAGCGCTCGCCGATGCCGGGGTCCACCAGCAGGTGGCGCCCGCAGCCGCTGACCAGCATCGCGCGCGTCACCAGGTTCACGCGGTTGCGCTCGTCGGGAGGAAACCGGCGCTCCCACAGCGGGCGAGGCACGGCGCCGAAGAGCGCCCCGCCGTCGAGCGCGAAGTCACCTTCGACCAACGGCGTCACCGTCATTTCACCGAGGCGCAGCATCGCCGGCCCAGACTACACTCCCGGGCCGTGCTGCGTTCGTACGACTTCGTGTTGAAGGGTGACGTGGAGGCGCTGGTGGTGGCGCTCTCCGCCCGCGGCGCGGAGCTGAGCGCCGAGGGGCAGGGGACGCTCCGGTTGGAGGCCGGGCAGGTGGAGGTGGCGCCGTCCCGCGACGAGGGGACCCTGGTCGGCCTCGAGGTGCGGGTGCCGTTTCGCGACTCCAGCGAGCTGGTGGAGGCGGTGGTGAAGCTGTTGGCGGACGTCGCGCAGGTCTCCGAAGCCCAGCTCCTAGATCCACAGCGAGGCCAGCCGGCTTCGCTGACCAACTTCTCTGCGGTGACCGACGAGTACCTGCGCATGGCCCGCTACGCCGGCGAGTACGGCGGCGTCAGCGAGGCCCTCGGGTTGTCGACCCTCGTGCAGGCGCCCGACGCCGAGTCGGGGCAGGCGAAGGTGTTGCTGGCCATCGCGGTGTTTCTGCTCGCGCTCTATGGCGGGTGGCGCGCGATGACCTCGCTCACGGCGCCGGCCGCGCCCGAGCAGGGCGACGTCCGGAGGCCCTGACGGGCTACTCGACCAGCAGCACGCCGCCGATCATCTTGTCCATGGCGCAGCCGAACTTCACCGAGCCGGGCGCGCTCGGCGTCCAGTTGATGGTCACCGTCTTGAACAGCGGCAGGGGGACGTTGATGTCGGTGCCGTCGATGAGCAGCTCGGTGGCGCAGGTCTCATCGGTCTTGCGGGTGACGTTGAGGGTGAGCGGCTCGCCGGCCTTCACCTTGAGGTTGCCGGGTACGAAGCCGTCGGCGGTCACCTCGAGCGCGATGACGTTGCCGGTGGCGGCGGCTGCTGCTGGCCTGGCGGCGGCGGGCGGTGGCGCGGCGGCCGGCGGCGCCTCTTTGCGGCAACCTGAGAGAACGAGGAGGGTGGCGAAGGCGATGGAGCGCATGCAGGCCTCATAGCGCGTCGTCAAGGGGGCCGCACCGCCGCGGTTCGCTCGGACTGGAGGGGTGTTGCCGTCGGCGTGAAGGCGGGGGAGGCTCCCGAAGCGATGCAATGGACCGCCTGGAGTGTTGAAGCCACCCGTGGAGATCACAAAGACGGGCTGGTGCTGGTCACCGGAGAGGCCACCCCGGAGGAGCTGCGCGCGCCGGTGATGGTGAACCTGGTGCTCGACCGCAGCGGCTCGATGAAGGGCGCGCCGTTGTCGGCCGCGGTGGAGGCGGCGCAGCAGCTGGTGGAGCGCTCCCAGCCGGAGGACTTCCTGGGGCTGGTGCTCTTCGACGGGGTGGCCGAGCAGCGGGTGCCGCTCACGCAGATGGACGCGCGCGGCAAGCGGCAGATGACCGACGCGCTGGTGGGCATCCAGACCGGGCGGGGCACCTCGCTCCACGGCGCGTTGGAGCTCGCGCTCAAGGGGCTCAAGCGCACCCTGGTGCCGGGTCGCACGCCGCGCATCCTCCTCCTGACCGACGGTGAGCCCTCGGTGGGCCCGGACACCCAGGAGGCCTTTGACGCCCTGGGTATCCGGCTGGCGGGCGAGAAGGTGTCGGTGCACGCGCTGGGCCTGGCCAAGCACTACATGGCGGAGATCCTCGACGCGCTCACCCAGCCCTCGGGCAACGGCTACGAGCACGTCGACGGGCCAGAGGGCCTCGGTGAGGCCATGGGGGGCGTGGTGGCCAACATCTCTGGGCAGGTGGCGAGCGAGGCGAAGCTGCGCGTGGAGCCGGCCGGGTTCCTCGCGCTCACCGTGTGCCACGCCTTCCCTTCATCGGTGGATCAGTCGGCGCTCGAGGTGAGCCTGGGAGACGTCTCTTCGGACTACGCGCGCCGGGTGCTGCTGGCCGGCACCGTCACCCGGCCCGACTGGAGCGTGGCGTTGCACGCCACGGCGCGAGAGAACAACGACACCCGGCACTGGCACATCGAGCCGGAGCGGGTGGAGGGGGACTCTCCGCGCGGCCGGTTGATCGTCGGGCTGTCCCATGAGCTGGAGCTGGTGGCGGAGGAGACCGCGGCGTGGCTGTCGCTGGCGCGCAAGGAGCTCGCGAGGGCGGAGCAGCAGCTGGAGTCCGCGGAGGCGCACGCGCGCAGCATCGTGGCGCTCGACGCAGAGGGGATCCCCGTGCGGCGTCACCTGGAGCGCCTGGGAGATCTCCGGTTGGCGGTGGAGCGCGGCGAGGGCGACATCCCGCTGCTCATCCGCCGGGCCCAGTCGGCGCGGGCGAACACCAACGTGAGTCAGGTCATCCCGCTGCACGCCTACCGTCGGCGGAGCTGAGCCGCAGCTCAGCCCGGGTACACCAGGTTCCGGTGTGGTGCGCCGGGGAGGTACAGCACCCACAAGCGCGTCTCCACGGGGGGCGGCTCGACGGTGTCGAAGTGGCCGCGCGCGGCGCCGCCGGGCAAGGCGTGGAAGGTGTACTCGACGCGATAGACCTGCATGCGGTTGCGGTGCATGTCGGTGGACGCGACGTGCGTCACGGTGGCGTGGGCCGGCTCGCCGTTGACGTAGATGTTCCGGGCGCGCAGCAGCGAGCGCAGCGAGAGCAGCAGGCCGAGGCCGCCGGCGAACGCGAAGAAGCCGGGCAGCAGCACCGCCAGCCCGAAGATGGAGGCGTCGGTGCCCTCGAAGCGCGCCCGGCGGGGGCTCGATGGATCATAGACGACGCGCAGCGGCTCGCCGCGCTCGCCGGCTGCGATGCGCGCGCGATCGGTGGTGCCCAGCGCGAGCGTCTCGTCTCCG
>CALNBU010000758.1 GCA_937875615.1 uncultured Archangium sp. | reverse complement strand
AGCGGCGTGGTGACGGCCGACGACACCGTGGCCACCGTGGCGTCGTTCGCCGCCGGCGTGCTCGGATCATCGCTGACGTACGGGCCGTACGCGTCGGTGGTGGCCAACGCGCCCTGGTTGCCCAGCTGCACCGCCGAGGTCAACGTGGCGTCGACCTGCTGACGCACGGTGACGGTGACGGTGGCGCCTGCCGCGAGGTCCCCGATGGCGACCTCCAGCAGCGCGCCGGTCAGCGTGGCGGTGCCCTGCGTGGTGGTGGCGCTGCCGGCGACCACGCTGGCGCCCGCGGTGGGCAGGGTGTCGGTCAGCGTGAGGCCCGTGCTGGGCCCCGTGCCGCTGTTGCTGACCTGCAGCCGCCACTCGAGCACGTCTCCGGGCTGCAGCGGCGCGCCGTTCACGTCGAGGAAGGTCTTGGTGAAGGCCAGCGTCGGGGTGGCCGGCGTGAGCGTGAGGCTCACCTGACCATCGCCGGCTTCGTCGATCTGTCCGTTACCGTTGTTGTCGTAGAGGTCGCTGGTCGCGGTGAGCGCCACGCCCTCCGGCGCAGGCAGCGACGACCACGGCCCGAGGTCCGCGGTGAGCGCCACGGCGCCCGTCGCCACCGCGTCGGCGGTGTTCAACTTCCACGGGAGCGCGACCTGCGCGCCGCCCGCCAGACAGCCGGACATCGGAATCGTCAGCACGTTCCCCACGAGGAACGCGCTCTCGGCGGCCTCGTCGATGGTGCCGTTCTGGTCGTTGTCGAGGCCATCGCTGGCGGGGTCCACGAAGGTGAAGCCGGCGGGCGCCGTCACCACCACCGAGCCGCCACAGGCGGGTCCGGTGCCCTGGTTGTCGACCGTCGTCGTGCCGGTCACCTCCGCGCCGGGCGCGGGCGTGGCGGAAGAGACGGCCTGGCTGACGCGCACCCGCGGCAGCGCGTAGCTCACCGGGAGCGACGAGGTGCCCAGCGAGGTGTTGCCGGTGCGCAGCGTGGCCACGTTGTTCTGGTTCAGCTGCGTCACCGAGGCGTGCAGCCCGGTGCGCCCGGTCACCACCAGCGTGAAGAAGTCGTTGGTGGCGTCGTTGTCGCCCGGGTTGGAGATGTCACCCAGGGTGAAGGTCGCCGGCGCGCCCGCGGCGAGCGTCAGCGGCCCGCTCGGGTCGCTGGTGATGACGCCGGTGAAGCCGGTGGTGTCGAGCGTCACGCTCTCCAGCGTGACCCCGGCGGGCGGCGTGTCGAGCACCGTCACCCCCTGGGTGACGCCCTCACCGACCTGCACCCGCAACCGCCAGGTGCCGACCTCGCCGAGCGCGAGGCTGGGGTCGGTGGTGAGCGTGGAGCTGGAGGAGACCAGCGTCTTGGTCACCGCCGCGGTCTGCTGTGCGCTCACCAACACCGTGCCCAGCTGGCGGTAGGTGTTGAGCGCGCCGCCGGGCCAGTAGCGCAGCCAGCGCTGGTGGCTGCTGTCGCCGGTGCGCTCGGTGGACACCGCCGAGTGCGTCGACTGCGGCGCGGTGACGTCTCCGGGCAGGCTGGTCCAGGTGGCGAGCGTCCCGACGCTGAGCGTGGTGCCCAACACCACGTTGTCGAGCAGCCGCACGCTGACGCCGAAGGTACAGGCGGCCGAGGGCGCGAGCGAGGTGAAGGTGACGGACGGCGTCGAGCCACTGAGCGACTGGGCGGCCGGCGTGGGGCAGTCGGTGCTGGCGTAGCTCCCGGCCACCACCTGCAGCGAGCTGGGGAGCGACAGCGAGAACACCGCGTCGTTCGCCGCGGACACGTTGGTGTTGAGCAGGGTCTCGTTGGTGACCGCGAAGCGGAGCACCAGCACATCGCCTGCGTTCCCGGCCGTCGGCAGCGCGCTGGCGACGTAGCTCAGCGCGGGCTCGGCCACGGTGACGCTGACGGCCGCGCTGGGCGTGCCCGCCGAGAAGGTGTTGCTCAACGACGCGCCGCGGACCGCCTGGCTCACGTTGGTCACGTAGGTCCGCAACCTCAGCGAGAGCACCTGCGGGCTGGTCGACGTGTTGGTCACCGTGCCCAGGCTCCAGTCGACGGTGCGACCGTCGTTGGTGACGGTGGGCGTCGGCAACGCGCAGGCCGCGCCGGCGCAGGTCAGACCAGCGCCCGACGAGAAGCTGCTCGTGCTGCCGAAGACCAGGCCCGCGGCCATGGTGTCACGCAGCGTCAACGTCGAGTTGGTGGTGCCCACGGGGACCGTCATCGAGAGATCGAAGTCGACGGCCTGACCGACCACCACCGGCCCCGCGCCGACGCGCGCCTTGGCCAGCACCAACGGAGAAATGTTGAGCGTCCCGGTGTTGCTCGCGGTGTAGCTGCGCTCCACGGCGGCCGTGTTGGGCCCCGCCTGCACCGGCACGCCGGCCTGGGAGGTCCACGTCACCGTGCCGGGCAGGTTGACGGTCGAGCCGATGACCGCCAGCGCCGGGACCTGACAGGTGAAGCTGACCGACACCGATTGACCCACGGCGATGCTGGCGAAGGTCGCGGTGACCACGTTGCCGGTGATGCTCGCGGTGCCCGCGGCCGCGGGGGCCACCGTGGCGCCCGAGGGGTTGGTGCAGCCCGCGGGCGCGGTGAAGGTATAGACGGCGTCGTGCGCGACGCGGTTGTTCGTGCCGCTCCCGTTGGCGATGGTGGCGGTCACGGTCGGCGTCGCGCCGCCCGCGGCCGGGTTCGGAGAGGCCGTGTGGCTCAGCGTCAGCGCAGGCTCGCGAATGGTGACGTTGGCGGCGTTGACGCTGCGGGTCTGCGCGGTGTCGAAGGCGACGCGCAGCGCGTTGACCACGTTCGTCCCCGCGGTGCTGGCGGCCGCGTTGAGGATGACGCCCGGGATGGTGATGGAAGGCGTGGTCTCCGCCGCGTCGCTGTTGTTCGACGTGTTCGTCACCGTGCCCAGGTTCCAGGTCACGGTCCGGCCGTCACCAGAGACGACGACGGTCGAGCCGCTGGCGAGCACCCCGGCAGGCATGGTCAACGTCGGCGCGGTGGTCGTGGCCAGCGCCATGGTGGTGGGGAAGGCGTCGGTGACCACCACGTTGGTGAACTGCCCCTCGGGGATGGTCAACGTCGCGGAGTAGTCGATGATGTCGCGGATGGTGCCGATTGCCGTCCCCCGCGTCTTGGTGAGGACGAAGTTGGCCGGCGTCACGGTGTTGGTGCGCTCGTGCGGCACGTAGTTGCCAGGCACGAAGTTCGCGCCCCCCGCCGTCGACGCGAAATGCGTCACCCGCGCGGTGTTGGTGGCGGCGGTCCCCGGCACCCAGCCCGTGTTGCCCTGCTGGCACCGGAAAGTGACGACCGCCAGGTTGAGACCGTTGGTGGCGTGGAAGCCCGGCAGCGGCGCCGTCAACCGCCAGCCCACGCCGCCCGCGACGAGGACGTTGGTCGCCGCGAGCGCAGTGCCGACGCCGTTGACGACCGAGACCGGCGCGGCGGTGCACGTCAGCCACGAAGGAGGCACGTAGCTCAACGTCACCTCGTGCGCCGAGGTGCTGCCCCGGTTCTCCGCGATGAGCTTGTAGGTGATGACGTCTGAGCCATCGGAGCCGGTCACCACCCCCGCGAGCGGCAGGTTCCCCACCGTGGTGCTGGAGAAGGTGCTGGCGCTGAAGAGCGTGCCGGTGTTGGCGGGGTTCCAGGAGATGCCGGTGGTCTTGGCGGTGCCGCCCAGCGTGCTGCTCACCTGCGCCGGACCGGCGTAGAGCGTCACCGCCGGGTCCCCCGCGCCGAAGGCCGCCGAGGCCGCGGCGGTGACGGTGCTGCTGCCCGAGCCGTGCAGCGTGGCGTAGACGAGGTTGGTAAAGCCGAGGCCGTCTTCACGGGGTTCACCCGACACGGTGAAGTCGAGGTCGAAGACCATGCGGACCTCCGCCGTGGGGTCGCTGTCGAAGGCGCCGACGGTGATGGTCAACGAGTTGTCCGCGGTCGGCGCCCCGGCGGCCAGCGAGACCGAAGTGCCCGCTGGCAGCGAGTTCCCGGGACCAAAGCGCAACGCGGCCGAAGGGAACGCGGGCGCGACGCCGTACTGCTGCGCGTTGAAGATGGGCCGCGGCAGGTAGTCGACGATGGTCGCGCCCGACAGGTCGCCGGAGCGCTCCACCAGCGTGATGCGCCAGGTCACCACGTCGCCCGGGCGGACAGGCGTACCCGCCGGCACCGCGACGCCGTTGATGCTCGCCAACGTCTTGGTCAGCGTCGCGGCGCCGATGACGACGGAGCCATCGGCCCCGCCGTCGGCCTCGGTGGAGGTGAGCGCGCAGCCCGACGGCGCGGTGGAGGTCAACGTGTGCTGCGTGGTGATGACGTCACCGGCGCGCACGAAGTCGCCCGCGACGGCGGAGTACGTCTCTTCGACCCGGAACTCGTAGCTGACGACGCGGGTGGCGCCGGCGGGGACCGAGCCCAACACGAAGCTGAGGCTGCGGAAGTCTCCGCTGATGACCGGCCTGGCCGGCGCGCCATCGACGGTGGCGTTGCCCGTGTAGCGGAGGCCCTCGCCGAGCTGCCCTGCCAGGCTCACCCCGCTCAACGCGAAGTAGTCGGAGGCGTCGACGGTGAGCGTCACCCGCCCCATCTCGCCGGGGCGGAAGGCGCTGCCGCCAGAGGTGAGGTTGGTGATGGACTCCCGCAGCTGCTCTGCGCGCGCCGCCAGCGAGGCCGAGGCCGCGCCCACGGTCACCGGGGCGCCGCCCGACACGCCGTCGGTGAAGCTGGCGGTGTTGGTGATGGTCGCGGTGGAGCCGCCCGCGCACGCGGGGCTGAGGATCTCTGCGTTGTTCGCGGCGAGGCGCGGCACGTAGCCCACCACCGTCACGGTGGCGTCGGCGTCCGCGGCGGTGCCGTTGATGGTGGGGAAGCTCACCTGCACCGTCCCACCGGGCGTGGTGGGCAGCGGAGACGGGCTGACGACCACGCCTCCGGCCGACGGGGTGATGCTCTGCACCTGGAACTGCGGCGGCAGGGTGTCCTGCAGCGTCCCGCCGGTGATGGTGCGGCCCGCGGCCACGTCGAGCGACAACACGTAGGTCACCGGGAAGCTGGGGCCGGTCACCGTGGGGCTGGGGCTCACGCGCTTGTGCAACCGCGCCAGCGAGGGCGTCACGTCGACGCCCAGCTGGTCAGTCCCGGTGGTGCGCACGTCGCTGCGGATGGGCGCGTCCGTGCCCGGATTGTTCAGCGCGTCGTTGCCGTAGGCGAACAGGCAGGTGACCTGCGGCCGGAGCGGCGTGCCCAGCACCGCGCTGGTACTGACCGCCCAGCTCAACACCACCTCCTGCGGACCGGCGCCCTGGGGCAGGCCGCCGAAGGGCAGCCGCACCAGCACCAGCTGGAAGCCCGACGGGCCGGTGACGCTCTCCTGCGTCAGCGGGTTGACGAGCGTCCCGGTGGTGGTCCCGGAGAACGTCCCCACCACCTGACGGGTCAACGACTGGCCCAGCGTGCTGGCCTGGGTCAGCGTCAGCCCGGGCGGCACGAAGACCTCGATGGCCGGCGCGAAGCCGGTGCCCGGCGTGCTGCGCCCCAGCCGCGCGGTGGTGGTGACGGTGCCCCCCACCAACGGCGCGTTGGTGTCAGCGTTCAGCGTGCACGACACCTGTGCCTGCGCCACACCAGCGGAGAGGACCACCGCGGTGACGGCCGCAGCCAACCAACGTGACATTGCGAATGTGCTGATCATGGCGCCTTCTCCGACTCTTCGTTGATGATGTTGAATTCCACACGGCGGTTCCGGCCACGGCCGGCCGCGGTGTCATTGCTCTCGATGGGCCTGGTCTCGCCGAAGCCCACCGGGTTCAGCGTGTCAGCGTTGATGCCCTTGCCCACCAGGTACGCCTTCACCGACTCGGCGCGCGCCTGCGAGAGCTTGAGGTTCTTGCTGTCATTGCCCACCGAGTCGGTGTGGCCCTCGACGCGGACCCGGGTGATCTCCGGGTGCGCGCTCAACACCCGCACCACGTTGTCGAGCAGCTTGAAGCTCTTGCGCTCGATGATGGCGCTGCCGGTCTTGAACTCCACCTTCTCGAGCACGCGCACCCGGCCGGCCTCCAGCACCACCAGCTGCTTCTGGGCGCAGCCGTGGTTCGACGCGGGCCCGGGCTCTGCCGGGCAGTTGTCGAGGCGGTCCACCAGACCGTCGCCGTCGGTGTCCACGTCGGGGCAGCCGCGGTTCTCCACCGGGCGTTGTCCGGATCCGGGCAGCCGTCCTCGTCCTGGAAGCCGTCCTTGTCCTCGGCCTGCTGCGGGCACCGGTCGAGGCGGTCGACGATGCCATCACCGTCGGTGTCCACGTCGGGGCAGCCCTTCAGCTCGGCGATGCCGCGCTCGGTCGGGCACGCGTCTTCGTCGTCGTTGATGCCGTCGCCGTCGCTGTCGCGCGCCGGGCACCCCTGCCGCTCGGCCGGCCCCGCCTCGCGCGGGCACTGGTCGACGCTGTCCACCAGGCCGTCGCCGTCGGTGTCGGGCTCGCCCTTCGGGGCCGCCTCCACGGGAGAGAAGAAGCGCAGGCCGGCGAGCGCGCGCCAGTCGGGCACGCCCCACCCGCGCACCACGCCCACGCCGCCCGCGGCGAAGAGCTGCATGAAGGGCAGCACGTCGTAGGACGCGTAGAGCTTGAGCTCCACCGGGGTCTGGTTGAGGTTCTGGAAGGGCTGCTGCAGCGCGAAGCCCGCCAGCGCGGTGACGCCGATCTCCAGCGGCACGGCCTCGGGGTTCACCTGGTTGAACCGGTACGCCAGCGCCAGGCGCGAGACGAGCTCGTGGCCGACCCGGAGGTCGAGCGCCGAGGGGCGGCTGGTGCGGAACGCCGCGCCCACGTTGAGGGCCGCCTTCACGTTGCCGAAGGGCCGGGAGATGGCCACCTCGGGCTGAATGAGGAAGCCCTCCGAGCCGACGTAGCGCGAGCCGCCGCCGGTGGGGAACTCCACCGAGGCCAGCAGCGCGAGGTCGATGCCGTGGTCTTCATGGCGGAGGATGCCGACCTTCGGCACCACCCGCAGGTCGCCGACGCCCACCCCGGCCACCGACGAGAGGTTCCCCAGCACCACGCCGGGGACCTGGGCGGGGCGCTCGTTGAGGAACACCACCGGCAGCTCCACGCCGAGCTGGATGCGCCCGAGGAAGCTGATGGCGCCCACCACCGAGCCGCCGACGCGGTCCTGCAGCAGCGAACCGACGCGCGTTCCATCGGCGTCGCGCAGCAGCAGCGGGTTGCGCGCGTAGCCCACCCACAGGCCTACGTCCCACGAGAAGCCGGAGGGCATCGCGCCCCACTCGGTGTCGAGCATGCCCGTCCGAGACGGCGTCAGCCGCATCCGTTCGATGGAGAAGCCGGAGGGGACCGACACCTCCTCCTGGGCGACCGCTACTTGAGAGATGGCCGCCACGAAGGCGACCCCGACAGCCACGGCATGTGAGCGCACGGGCGCCACCTGTCATGACCACCTACATGGCTGCAACCTCCTGATTACACGGTGGTATATTTCGACACTCCCAAACCTACCCATGCGGCATTCTGAAACGTAAACGCGACCGGGCCTGGCGCAAAACCTGCGCGCGGGCGACCGAGCAAAGCCCCCGCCTCAACGCAAAACCTGCGCGTTCCTGAGGCGAGGGCGGCGAGGGCGCTTCCTGCTTGCCACCGTGACACCGCGCTGACAGGTCGGCGGCATGCGCTTCTTCTTCTTCACCTCGACGCTCGTTCTCGGGGCCTGCGCCGCCGGGAACGCCCACCACGCGCAGCACACCGCCCACCACCGCTTCGAGAACGCCGAGGCATGGGCCGCCCGCTTCGAAGCGCCCGAGCGCGACGCCTGGCAGCGCCCGGACGAGCTCATCGCCGCGCTGGCGCTTGCTCCCGACGCGCGCGTGGCCGACATCGGCGCCGCCACCGGGTACTTTCCGGTGCGCCTCGCGCGCGCGGTGCCGCAGGGCCACGTCTACGGGGTCGACGTCGAACAGACGATGGTCGACTTCCTCCACCGGCGCGCCAGCCGCGAAGGGCTGACCAACCTCACCGCCCACCTCGCCGACGCCGACGACCCGCGCCTGCCGGAGGCCTGCGACGTCATCCTGCTGGTCGACACGTACCACCACGTCGAGGCGCGCCCGGCGTACTTCGAGAAGCTGCGCGCCTCGCTGAAGCCCGGCGGGCGCCTGGTCATCGTCGACTTCAAGCCCGGCTCCAGCATGGGGCCTCCCCACAAGCTGAGCGCCCAGGAGGTCGAGGCGGAGCTCACCCGCGCCGGCTACGTCCTCACGCGGACCCACGCGCTGCTCCCGGAGCAGTACTTCCTGGAGTTCCAGGCGCGCTGAGCGACCGCCGCCAACGGGAGTTCGGCTACGCTCTGGCCCGTGCTTCTCGCGCAGGTCTGTGTTCACGCACCGTCACGCAGGGAAGCCGCCCGCGCCCGTCGCCGAGCTCCGGCCTCGCTGCGCTCATTCGTCCCGGGGGAAAGATGAAGCACGTCTCGTTGCTGTGCCTGCTGAGCGCGGGCGCGTTCGCGGTGCCCACCATCGTCATCGAGGGGGTGCCGGCGCGCACCGACGCCGCGACGCTCGACTTCGACGTGGTGGTGACGCCCGACGGCTTCCCCGACTACGCGCCGGTGGTGGAGGTCGCCGGGCCGAGCGCGCTGACGCCGACGCTGCGGACGACGCCGGCGGCCGACGCCACCCGCTTCGAGTACCGGGTCGAGCTCGCGGGCGCGATGCCCGGCCGCTACCAGGTGCTCGCGCGCACGCCCGGGCCCGACCAGCAGAACATCTACGTCTCGGAGTGGTTCGTGTACCGCTTCATCCCCGCCGAGCCGGTGGTGCGCTCGAACGTGAAGGACGGCGACGTCGTGGGCCCCATCTTCTGGCTGTCGACCACCTGCGAATCCTGCGGGAGCTTCAGCGCGCCGCCGCAGGGCTGGGTGTCGCTCGACGCCTTCGCGACCGGTGACGGCCGCTACATGCTGCACCTCGGCTACACCGCCACCGACGGCACCTACCGACCGCCCATCGAGCTCAACCTCCGGCGGGGCCCGGCGAAGGTCGCGCCGCCCGCCGACCCCGAGGTCCCCAGGGAGGGCGAGAGCTGCGCGGTGGCCGGCGGCGCGGGGCTGCCCCTGCTCGCACTGCTGTGGCTCTGGCGCCGGCGCGCGGCCATCGCGCTCGGGCTGACGCTCTCCGCGTGTCCCGCCCTGCCGCCGGCGGAGGTGCTCAGGGCCGGGGAAGGCGCCGAGAACACCGGGGCGCTCTGGCCGGCGCACGTCGGTTGGCAATACGGCGAGTACCGCATCATCGACCGCCGGAGCACCGAGCGCGGCGACGAGTTCTTTCTCCAGCACCGTGACAGCGGCGGCCAGACCTACCTCGAGGACGACCAGGGCATCTGGCTGGTGGGCAGCGAGTACACCGGCGAGCTCGAGCGGCCGCTGCTGGTGGCGCCGAAGAAGACGAAGCTCGGCGCGTCGTGGCGCACGCGCGCGAAGCTGAACACCCCGCCCAACCTGGGCGAGCTGTGGACGCTGAGCACCTCCGACGTGTGGCAGATGTCGGTGGTGGCCAACGACGAGGTGCCGACGCCCTGGGGCCGCCGGCGCCTGTGGATCATCGAGTGGGTCGGCCCGCCGCGCGTGGGCCTGTTGCCCACGTCCATCGACGAGGACGCGCCGCAGACCATGCCGCGGCTGCGCGGCACCTACGCGTTCGTCGAAGGCGTGGGACCCATCACCTTCCTCCCCAACCTCGGGTGGCCGAAGGAGAGCTTCCACGGCGCGCCCGCGACGTTGCGCGGCGACACCGACACGCTCACCTTCAACGAGGTGCTCCGGCAGCTCGACGACCGCTCGACCTGGGCGCTGCCCGGCGCCGTCGCGCCCGACCTCAGCGACCTGCCGCAGCTCACGCTCGGCGAGCCGCTCTTCCAGAAGGAGGCGTTCTCGGCCGGCGGGAGCGGCTGCGCATCGACGGGACGACGGAGTTCTACTCGAACACCGGCGGCTTCAACCCCGAAGGGAACACCGGCGGCGTCACGGGCTACTACGCGACGCCGCGGGCCATCTGCTTCGACGTCGCGGGCGGCTCGCTGACCGCGCTCGGAGAGACCGAGTCGTGCTTCCACGGCACCTCGGTGGTGTTGAGCCCCGGCGGCGCGCTCCACGAGCTGCCGCAGCAGTTCACCTTCGGCTTCGCCGGCACGCGCATCGAGTCCGGCCGCACGCTCGGCTACACCTCCATCGGCCTGACGCCCGCGGGCGGCGTCGTCGGTTCGTACTTCGTCGGCGACGACTCCAGCGCGGTGTGGCTCAGCGGCCTCTCGGCCTCGGTGACCAACGACGACCTGGTCGGAACCGGCTGTGCGGGGCGGATGAGCGGCCTGCTGGAGTGGAAGACGGACCGCTTCGAGCCGCTGTGTCGCGACGTCGACTCGAACGGCGTGACCACCTCGCTGCGCGTCGGCGCGCGCAGGCTCGGCGTGGGCTTCACCGACCACCTCGACACCGACGGCCCCATCGCCCTCCGCGTCGAGGCCGGCGCTCGGACCATCACCACCCTCACCCCCTACGGCCTGCTCCGGCGGGTCGTCTGGGGCGACGCAGGCCTGCGCTTCGACGAGCTTGCGCGCCTCACGCCTCCGAAGGGCGTGAGGCTGCGCGGCGCGGTGCAGCTCGACGACGAGCACTGGCTGGTGATGGGCACCCGGGGCTCCTCGTGGGTCGAGCGCTTCACCGCCGAAGTCGGAGATCTCTACCTGGTGACCAGCCACGAGATGGCCGCGACGCCCGGCACGCTGCTGCTCTGGAAGGTGCAGCTCACCGTCGCGCCGCGCGTGGCGCCGACGCAGCTGCGCGCGCTCACCATCGCCGAGCCATCGCCCGACGAGCCCTTCCGGGTCTGCTGGCCCGACGGGGCGACCACGCTGCGCCTGGGCCCGGTGACGCCCAGCGCCCTCGACGAGCGCTGCGGCGAGCTCCCGCGCTTCGAGCGGCCCGACGGGACGTTCTTCGTCTCGGGCACCGCGCCGCGCGTGGGTGACTTCTCGGTGATGCGCCCGAACCGCTGAAGAGACGGCCTTCGCCTCAGGGCAACGTCGCGCGCAGCTTCGACTCGGCCGCCTTCAGGCGCGCGTCGTCGGG
>CALNBU010000757.1 GCA_937875615.1 uncultured Archangium sp. | reverse complement strand
AGCCCCCCGGCGTCTGCATGTGCCGAAACGGCGCCTCGGTGGCGACGTCGCGCACCGCCTCGAGCAGCGCCGGCGCAGCCGCCAGCGCGAAGCCGCGCAGCACGCACGCCGCGGCGCCGAGCGACACCACCGGGCCCTCCTCGGCGGGCGCATCGAAGCCCGGCAGCGTGCCCTGGCGCGCCCTACGGTGCGTCATGGAAGATGAGCCCCACGGTGAAGCGTCGACCGCTGCGCACGACGCTGACGCCGTGCCGTGTCACCGCGCGGCGCATGCCCCGCCGGCCCGGCACGGGGCGCTCATTCACCGCGAAGACGACGGCGTCTCCCTGCGCGAGCGGGACGACCTCGGCGCGGCGCTCGTCCGCGTCGCCTGCGGTCAACACGAACTCTCCACCTTCGAACTCCTCGCCGGGCTTCGACAGCAACACCGTCAACTGGAGTGGAAACACGTGTGGGCCGTACAGGTCCTGGTGCAGACAGTTGTAGTCATGCGGGCCGTAGCGCAAGAGCAGCGGCGTGGGCCGCAGCTGCCCTGCCTCATGGCAGCGCGCGAGGTAGGCCGCGTGCTCGGGCGGATACCGGGTGTCGCGGCGCAGCTGCTCGCTCCACCGATTGGCGATGGCGGCGAGCGGTGGATACAGCGCGCTGCGCAGCGCTTGGAGGAGCGGAGGGAGCGGGTACGAGAAGTACTGGTACTCGCCACGTCCGAAGCCGTGCCGCGCCATCACCACGCGCGAACGAAAACGAGCGGGCGCCTCGTAGCTGTCGCGCAGCGCCGCGCACTCGTCCACGGAAAGCAACGCGGGCAAGACGCTGAAGCCGGCAGCGTCGAGCTCGCGGGCGCGCAGCCCCCAGTCGACGTGGGGCGGCTGGTAGGCAGGCTCGGGAGACACCGTCACAGACCTCACCGTAGCGAGCCTGCCGCAGGTCGACACTCCGCTGTCTGTGGTCGAATTTTTGGCCGGGCTTCAGTTGTTGAGCGCGCCCTCGTCAATCCACTGAATGATGAGCGCGAGATTGGCTGCGGAGACACAGGTGGAGCTGGTGCCGCTGCACCCCTGCGGCATGCGACTCCCGCAGGGCGGTGAAGGCTGCAGCTTGCGCACCACCAGGCTCGAGGCGCCATCATTCACGGTGACGCGCGCGCCGCTGCAGCCGCTCCCGGCGTTGCCGCGCATCCAGCTGTAGGCCGTCGCCACCGTGCCGACGGAGTGACAGCTCGAACACCGCTGCTGGAGAATCGGTTGAATCTGCGTGGCGAAGCTCACCGGCGTCGCACCGCCGCCGCCAGCGCC
>CALNBU010000756.1 GCA_937875615.1 uncultured Archangium sp. | reverse complement strand
CGGCGGCAGGGAGTGCTGCACCCGACGCAGCTCGTCCATCTGCCGCAGGGCGTCCATCAGCAGGTGCTCGGTGCTCTCGTCGAGCTCGGTGATGAACTCCTCCTCGGACGGAGGCCGCAGCTCGAAGTCACCGGTCTCCCAGGTGATGATGCGGTTGAAGCTCTTGAGGGGGCCGATGTCGTGGTTGTCGTCGATGACCGAGTAGTAGACCTTGCCCTGGCGCAGGTAGATGCGGCCCTCGCGGTCCCCGGTCACCACCAGCACGCCGTTCTTCTTCGAGGTGTGGAAGAGCTGGAGCAGGTCCGGGAGCGGGACCTCTTCGATCTTCCCGGTCATCGCGGTCTTGGTCTGCTTCTGGCTCGACGCGGCGGCGACCTGCTCGAGGTTCTGCTTCACCTGCGCGTCCGACAGCTCGGCCGAGCCGAGGCCCGCCTTGACCAGCTTGAGGATGGAGGTGCCGACCAGGATGCGATCGTTCTCCTTGAGCCGGCTGCTCTTCACCTTCTCGCCGTTGACGAAGGTCCCGTTGGTGGAGCCCAGGTCTTCGATCGTGATCTTCCCGCCGGCGATGCTGATCTTCGCGTGCTTGCGCGAGACCATGTCCTCCACCAGCACGATGTCCAGCTCGCTGGAGCGACCGATGATCAGCTGCTTGTCGCCCTTGAGCGGGAACTCGCCGCCCTGGTACTTGCCGGAGATGAACTTGAGTGCGTACCCGTCAGACACGTTCTGAACCCTCGCGGCGAAGCATCACTCAACCACGCCGTCGTTGACAGCTTCTTTGTTCATGTCGCGCACGAGGTTCAGGTACATCTCGGCGCTCTTGTTGCCGGGGCTTCGGCCCAGCACGTCTTCCCACACTGCAATCGCGTCGGCCCGCCGCCCCGCGGCGAAGAGCGTGATGCCGTAGTGCACGCGCCCCGGGAGATAGTTGGGGTTCGTCCGCAGGATCTCCTCGAACTCCTTGAGCGCCTCGTCGTGGCGCTTGAGGTCGCGCAGCGCGTTCGCCAGCTTGAGGCGGATGTCGACGAAGGTGGGGCCGAGGTCCAGCGCGCGGCGGTACTCCACGATGGCCTCGTCCAGCATGCCGCTCGACGCGTAGACCTCGCCGATGTCGGCGTACATGTTGGAGATCTTCCCCTTCACGTAGGGGTCCATGTGGTGCGGGTTGTCGTGCTGTCGCGAGAGCGCCGCGGAGTAGACCTCCTTGGCTTCGCTGTACCGCCCCAGGTCGTTGTAGATGATGGCCAGGTTGAGCGCCGCGTCGGTGTACGCGGGGTTCAGCCTGAGCGCCGCCTCGAAGGCCCGCTGCGCCCGGGCGAACTGCCCTCCCCCGTGGTAGATGACGCCCAGCATGTTGTAGACGTCGGCGAACGACTGGTTCTGATCGACCACCTGCGAGAGATAGGCCTCGGCTTCCTGGTACTGCTTCTTCTCGAAGTAGCCGCGGCCCAACGTGAGTAGCTGTTTCAGCGCGTCATCCATTCGGTCCTCAGCCAAGGATGCACGCGCGTAGCCTACATGAGGCCCCCGGGAAAGCTAAAGCCGCCGTCAGCGTCCTCCCGCAGCGACAATCGCCGCGTGGCCTTTTCATCGATGGGCCGCGCCAGCGTCCACCCCGTGAGCCGGTAGTCTTCAGCCACCTCCACCTCCGCGCGCTCGCTGCGGATGAACCAGGCCCGACTCTCCCACTTGCGATCGCGGATCTCCGGGAGCGCGGCGCCGGCGTTGATGTCCGCCACCCGGCGGTCGAGCGCGGCGATGATGTCGAGCAACCTCGGCGCGTCGGTGCGCTCCGGTCGCCAGGCTCCGTCACGTCGCACGTAGTGCGCGCGCTCCAGCCCCAACGACGAGACCCGGGTGACGACGTCGCCCCGGCGCCACTCGCCGGTGAAGTCGAGCGTGGCGATCATGGTGGCGCGGGTGCCCTCGGCGTCCAGGGTCACCGCGATGCGCTGGTAGTGCACCTGCTCGCCGGTCAGGGTGCCCGCCGGCGTGCGCAGCTCCAGGCCCTCGCTCTCCAGCGTCTTGAGGTGGGTGATGATGGCGGTGTCGGCGCCGGCGATGTCGACGAAGAAGTGATGCGCCAGCGCGCCCAGCAGCAGCAGCAGCACCAGGGTGGCCCCCAGGAAGCCTGAGACGCGCTGGAGGTCGCGCCTCATGAGCCCGCGTCGGGCGCGTCTTCTGCCGGCGGCGGCGCCGTGTGCTTCCCGGCCAGCTCCGCCAGCAGGCCGCGCGCGCGGCGCACGTCGGCGGAGTCCTCGCGCGTCGCCACGTAGCGCTCCAGCGCCGCGCGCGCGTTGTCGTAGTCTTCGAGCTGCACGTAGGCCTCGTGGAGCCCGAAGGCCACCTTCTCGTCGAAGCCCAGCCCCGAGTAGTTCTTCTCGAGCCCCTGCAGCCGCGTCACCACGCCCCGCCACTTCTTGCGGTTGGGGTGCGCGTAGAACTCCGCCACGTACAGCTCGTGGTCCGCGAGGCGGCGGCGCACCTCGTCGAGCGTCTTGCGCGCCTCCACTGCGTACTGGCTCGACGGGGACAACCGCAGGAAGTCGCCCAGCGCGATGCGGGCGTTGCGCACCTCGACCTGATCCTTCTCGGCCGACGGCGGCAGCACGAAGAAGTCGGAGGGGATCTCCTTGTAGTGCGTGATGGCCGCGCGGAACGCCGCGTAGTCGACCTTGACGTGCGTGGGGTGCAGCCGCACGAAGTTGTTGTACCGGTCCCGGGCCTCGATGAACTTGTCGCGCGCGAAGTCGGCGTCGCCCAGGCCCAGCTCCGCCTCCGTGGCGGCGTCGACGTACGGGTACTTGGTGCGCGTGTACTCGAAGTACGTCTCGGCCTCGTCGAAGCTCTTGTTCTGCATCGCCTTCAGGCCGGCCTGCAGGTTGCCCTCGGCGTCGGGGAAGTAGGCGACCGTGTTCTCCGAACCGAAGAAGCTGGTGAACGACGCGCAGCCGCTGGTGAGGGCGAGGACGATGACGGCTCGGAGCTTCATGGGCGTCGCCTACCTATTCCAGAAGCGGGCCGACACGTCTTCCGAAAAGCCCCGGCTGAGCAGAAAGCGCGCCGCCCGCGCGCCGGTCAGGCGGCGCCGCGCCACCACCTCCCGGGCCGCCTCCGGCTCGCTCCACGAGAGCGCCTCCACCGCCTCGTCCAGCGCCCGGCGGGCCAGCGCCTCGTCCACGCCCCGCCCGCCCAGCTTCGCCACCAGCGCCTCGCCCGTCCAACCGTCGCGGAGCGCGTCGAGCGCGAGGCGCCGGGCCACCCGCTGATCATCGAGGTACCCCAGCGCCCCGGCGCGGTCCAACGCCGCCTCCACCGCCTCGTCCGGGTGGCCACGGCGGCGCAGCGCCTCGGCGGCCTGCGCGCGCGTCTTGTCGCGACCTCCCAGCAACTTCAGCAACTGCGCCAGCGCGTCCATGGGGGCTTTTCGTAGCGCACAAGTCGCGGTACTGGCGCGGCATGCACCCGACCATCGCGCGCTTCCTGGATCTCTCGACCGCCGTCGCGACGCTGGAGAAACTCGAGTCCGAGACCACCCTCGACGCCGACGAGTCGGCGCTGATCACCGCCGCCGCGGCGCACCCCGGCTCGCGGAAGGCGGTGCTCGCCTCCAAGGGCAAGAAGAAGCCCTCGCCGGAGGCGGAGCAGCACCTCATCCTGCTCGCCACCCGCGCCGCGGCGCGGAGGCTCGCCGTCGACCCGCGCCTCGGGCCCCGCATCGACACCGCCCGGGCGGCGCTCGAGAAGGCCGGGGCCAGCGCCGAGGAGGCCGACGGACTCATCACCCAGACGGTGCTGGAAGAGGCCTTCGGCTACGCGGAGGACCCCGACACCTTCGACGCCGACTTCCTGGCCGAGACGCTGGAGTCGCTGCCGCACCTCGCGGTGGTCGACCAGGAGACCATCGACGCCTGGCTGGAGGACTTCGCCAGGGCGGGCGACGACGGTCAGCGCGCGCTGCGCCTCAAGGTGGCCGAAGAGGTGCTGCAGGCCGCGTGGAGCGACGGGCCCCAGCCCATCACCCCCGAGCACATCGACGAGGCGCTGGAGGAGCTGGGCGACTCGGTGGCCGCCTCGGAGTTCGCCCTGGCCGCCCGCACCGTGGAGCAGCTCCTGGCCTTCCTGCTGACCCGGCACGTCATCGGGCGCGAGCGCCTCGGCCGCCTCTCGCACCTCGTGGAGACCGCGGCCTCGGCGGGCGCGGACCCGCTGGAGCCGGACGAGGCCGAGGACCCGGAGGACGACGAGGCGCCGTGAGCGTGGCCACCTCGGCCAACCGCAGCTTCACCAGCGCGCGCACCAGGGTCGCCGGCAGCGCGCGCGTGGGCGGGAAGGTCAGCCCGCCCTTCGACGCCTTCACGCCCTCGGGGATCGCGACCGTAGAGCGTCAGCGCCGGCACCACGCTCCCGCTGTGCGGGTAGTAGCCACACTGTCTCCCGAAGAAGGCGAAGCCCGCCACCACCCTGCCGTTCGGCAACCGGAAGGCCGGCATGCCGTAGCTGATGGTCTCCGTCGCCTCCGGGAGCAGCTTTCGCAACAGCGCCTGCAGCCGGCTCAGCGTCGCGCGCGCCGCCGGGTTCTCGAGCGCCGCGAGGTACGCGTCGATGGGGCTCTTCACGGCGGCGACTCCCGGCGGCGGGCCCAGACCCGGCCGCCCTCCTCCTTCACCTCGAAGCACTCCACGCGCGCGCCCTCCGGGAAGAAGGCGCGCCCGTCGCGCACGTCGAAGCACCACGCGTGCAGCGGGCAGTAGAGGTGGTAGCCCTGCAGGTCTCCGCGCCCCAGCGGCCCCGCGTGGTGGGGGCAGGTGTTGTCGATGGCCCAGGCCACGCCGCCCACCCGCACCACCGCCAGCTCCCGGCCCTCGACGGCCACCACCTGCGGCCGCCCCTCTTCCAGCGCGGCAGACGACATCAGCTCGACAAACGGTTGCGCCATAGACGAAGGCCGGTGACTCTAGAGCGACATGAGTCTGACGGAAAAGGAACGGAGCGAGCTGTTCGACGCGCTGAAGTGGGACGCCAGGCACTTCGGCCAGACGCTCGCAGACACCGCCTACGCACGCGGGCTGGCCGTCACCGACAAGGGCGACGGCAGCACCAGGCCCATTCCCATCACCGCCACGCCCATCATCATCGAGGCCGAGGAGCTCGCGCGCCGGCAGCGGCTCTCGCAGCACCTCGCCTCGGCCACGCTCAAGATGTCGCGCGCGGTGCTGGCCTCCGAGGGCCGCCGGGCGCTGGTGCTCGACGGCCTCTCGCCGCTGGAGCGCGCGCTGGCGGAGCGCACCTTCGAGCAGCTCACCACCCTGGTCTCCACCCGCGTCGACTTCTTCGTGGGCCAGAAGGTGAACGCGCTGGAGGTGAACGCCACCATCCCCGCCATGCAGGGCTACTCCGACATCGCCGCCCACACCTTCATCGAGGTGGTGGGCCGGGCCTGGGGCGCGCCCGATCATCTGCTCGCCAGCTGGATGGCGAAGAACGGCAGCAACGCGCTGGCGCTCTACCGGGCGCTGCTGTCGGGCTACGCGCAGGTGCGCCCCGGCCGGACCCCCGAGCGCCTGGCGCTGTTGGTGCGACGCAACGACGCGCAGCTCACCGAGATCAACTACCTGCGCGAGCGCTTCGCCGAGTGGGGCGCCGAGGTCGACGTGGTGTACCCGGATCAGCTCGGCGGCACCGACGCGGTGGAGGCCAACGGGAAGACGTACGATCTCATCTACCGCCACCTCTTCGTGCGTCGCCTCGAGGAGGCCGACCTGGAGGGCGCCGCGGCGGTGAAGGCGCTGCTCGCCGAACCCAACGGCACGCGCGCGGTGGTGTTGAACCCGCCGGCCTCGCAGGTCGAGGTGAAGGCGGTCTTCGCCCTGCTCTCCGCGGCCCTCGAGGACTCCCGCCTGCAGCGCGAGGCGCGGCTGAGCGAGCCCGAGCTGGAGGCCATTCGCGAGACGGTGCCGTGGACGCGGCACTTCCGCGGCGACGCGCTGCTGGCGAAGGTGCAGGCCGAGCCCGATCGCTACGTGCTCAAGCGCAGCTGGGACTACGGCGGCCGCGCGGTCTTCGTGGGGCGCTCCCGTAACGAGCCGGGCTTCGCCGAGCGCACCACCGCAGCCTGGGGCGCGCCGCTCGACTGGGCCGCGCTGTGCGCCCGCGCGGCCGTGGACGAAGCCGGCGGCGGCTTCGTGGTGCAGGAGCTGGTGGAGACCGAGCCGGAGGCGCACCTGCTGTGCAGCGGGCCGGCGCAGATCCCCACCCAGCTGTACGTCGACTTCTCGGCCTACGCCTCGGTGGGGCTCGACGCCCAGCCGAAGTGGGGCGGCGTGTGCCGGGGCTCCGTCTCGCACATCGTCAACATCGTGGGCGGCGGCGGGGTCATCCCCCTGCTGACCTCCGAGGTCGCGAAGTCGCTCCTGCAGGCCCACCGCGCCTGGCGGCGCTGACCGTTCGGCCGGTGACAGGTCGGACTTTCGCGGGCCGGTTCCTGCGTTAGAAAGACGCCATGGCCAATCAGGATCCCGGATACTCGTACTCGCTGACCGGCGCGGTTCCCCCCGCCGCCGCCGCGCACCAGGACACCGCGCGCACCTTCATGACCCGCGTCTACGCGTGGATGGCGGGCGGGTTGTTCCTCACCGGCAGCATCGCGTGGGTGGTCTCGAGCAGTCAGGCGTTGCTCGACATCTTCATGCCGCTCTTCATGCCCCTGCTCATCGCCGAGCTGGTGGTGGTGTTCGCCTTCTCCTTCATGCAGTCGAAGGTCTCCGGGCCGGTCGCCGCGGCGATGTTCCTCCTCTACGCCGCGCTCAACGGCATCACCTTCTCCGTCATCTTCCTCGCCTATGAGCTGGCCTCGGTGGGCATGGTCTTCGCCATCACCGCCGGCAGCTTCGTGGGCCTGAGCATCTTCGGGACGGTGACCAAGAAGGATCTCACCGCCTGGCGCTCGTTTCTGATGATCGGCCTCTTCGGCATCATCATCGCCTCGGTGGTCAACTACTTCCTCCACTCCGGCATGATGACCTTCGTCATCTCGTGCGCCGCGGTGTTGGTCTTCGCCGGGCTCACCGCCTACGACACCCAGAAGCTGCGCGCCCTGCACGCCTCCTCGGGCTTCTCCTCGCAGATGTCGTTCTCCATCTCCGGCGCGCTGATGCTCTACCTCGACTTCATCAACCTCTTCCTGGCGCTGCTGCGGTTGCTGGGCCGTCGTCGCTGAGCGACACCTCCTTCACCTGCGCGACAAACGAGGGCCCCCGACGCACGCCGGGGGCCCTCTTCATTTCAAGCGAACCCGGTCGTCGGTCAGGGCGCCAGGTTCTCGGCGGCCGGGGTGCGCTGGTTCACCGCGAAGTCGCCGGCGCCGTTGGGCAGGCGCCCCCAGCTCTGCCCGCTGGCGTGGGCGCTGGGCGGAATCAGCTGCTGCAGCACCGGCGCGGCCAGCGCCGAGGGCAACACGAAGATGCCGTCGCCGCTCCCCGCCGACAGGCCGAACGGCAGCGCGAAGCAGTTGACCGCGCCGGCGGCGCACGGGTTGTCGGCGTCGTGCAGCGTCAGGTAGCCGCTGGGGGCCACGGTGGTGCCGGGCGGCAACGTCGCCGCGTCCTCCAGCTTGGCGCCGCCGTCGCTCGCCAGGTCGGCCACCAGGTAGCCCGAGAGCTCCACGGAGGTGTCACCCGCGTTGAACAGCTCCACGAAGTCGCCCTGGCTGAGCGCCACCTCGTTGATGACCAGCTTCAGCGCGCTGCCTCCGTCGGCCAGCAGCGCGTTCGGCGCGCCCGGCGTGCGCTGCATCACCAGCAGCGGGCCGACGCCGTCAGGGAAGCGGCCGAAGCTCTGCCCGCCGAGGTGCGCGCTGGCGGGGATGTCGAAGCGCAGCACCTGCTCCCCGGACGGAGCGAGGAGAAACACCGCGTCACCGCCGTTGCCCAGCCCGAAGCCGAACTGCGCGCAGGCGCCAGCGCCCGCCTCGCACGCGCCGTCCTGCAGCCGGAAGAAGCCGCCCGCCGCCACAGAGGTCCCCGAGGCCAGCGTCAGGGCATCCTCCAGCTTCGCCCCGCCGTCGCTCGCCAGATCCGCCACCAGGTAGCCCGAGAGGTCGACCGCGCCGGAGCCCCGGTTGAGCAGCTCCACGAAGTCGCCCTGGTTCACCGCCACCTCGTTCACCA
>CALNBU010000755.1 GCA_937875615.1 uncultured Archangium sp. | reverse complement strand
TCAACAACAAGCGGCGCACCTACGCGGCCGCCGGCACCTGCAGCGGCGCCGGCACCTGCAGCTACGCGCCCACCGACACCGACTGCGAGTTCGGCTGCGCGGGCGGCGCGTGCAACCCCAACCCCTGTGCGGGCGTGTCCTGCACCACCGTCCCCACCCCGGTGTGCGCGAGCAGCACCACCCGCCGGGTGTACGCGGCGCCGGGCACCTGCACCGGAGGGACCTGCGGCTTCCCGTACACCGACTCCACCTGCAACACCCCGCCTGGCCCCACCTGCGCCGACGGCACCACCCGGCGCACGTTCTCTTCGGCGGGCACCTGCGCGAGCGGCACCTGCAACTACGCGCCGCAAGACGCACTCTGCAACGCCCCGCCAGCCCCCATCTGCGTCGGCTCCCAGCGGCGTGTGTACAGCGCGCCGGGCACCTGCGCGGGCGCCGGCGTCTGCAGCTACCCGAACTTCACCGAAACCACGTGCAGCTTCGGCTGCAGCAACGGCAACTGCTCGGGAGACCCCTGCACCGGCGTGAGCTGCAACTCTCCCCCTGCCTCCGTCTGCGCCGACGGCTGGACCGTGCGCGTCTACAACTCGGGCGGCACCTGCAGCGGCGGCACCTGCAGCTATGGCTCCACGTTGAACCACTGCCCCAACGGCTGCGCCAACGGCGCCTGCCAGCCCTGCAACAGCAGCAGTTGTTCCAACGGCTGCTGCCAGGGCAACGTCTGCCTCGACAACGACTTGTTCTGCCGCGGCATCGGCGGAGGGTTCTGCAACATCGCCTGCAACGAGAGCTCCGGCTGGTATTGCTCGAACGGCCAGTGCCAATGCAACGGCGTGCCGCGCGTGCCCCAGCGAGCGCAACCGCTGCCCGCGCCCCCCTTCTGCGAGATACAGCCGCTGTAGCCGCTCAGCGGCGGGCGCGCACCATCAACACCAGGAAGAGCGGACCGCCCAGCAGGGCGGTGATGACGCCCACCGGCGGCTCGGTGTGGAACACGCGCAGCAGCAGCCGCGCCGCCATGTCGGCCAACATCAGGAAGGCAGCGCCCAGCAACGCGCTGGCCGGGAGCGCCAGGCGCTGGTCGGCGCCGAACACCAGCCGCACCACCTGCGGCACCAGCAGGCCCACGAAGCCGATGAGCCCCGAGAGCGAGGCGCTGGCCGCCACCGCCACCGACGACGCCACCAGCAGCGCGGCCCGCGTCCTGGTCACGTCGACGCCGAGGCTGCGCGCGTCGTCTTCACCCAGCGTCAGCAGGTTGAGGCGCCCGGAGAGCGCCACCATCACCCCCAGCGCCAGCAGCACCACCGCCGACGTCGCCCCCAGCGTCGCGCCCTCGACGTGCATGCCCAGCGAGCCCACCAGCCAGAAGAGGATTTCTCCCAGGCGGTCCGGCGCCACCAGCGCCTTGATGAAGAGGATGGCCGCCAGCGCGAAGGCGTTGAAGATGACGCCCGCCAGGAGCGTGGTGGTGGACACGTCGCCGCCCGCGAGGCGCCCCACCGCCAGCACCAGCACCATCGCCCCCAGCGCGCCCAGCAACGCCAGCCCGGAGACCCCGGTGAAGAGCGGCAGCGCCGCGAAGCCGAAGGCCAGCGCCACCGTCGCGCCCAGCGCCGCGCCGCCCGAGACGCCCAGCACGAAGGGGTCGGCCAGGGGGTTGCGCAGCAGCGACTGCAGGGTGGCGCCAGAGGCGGCGAGCGCCGCGCCCACCAGCGCCGCCAGCAGCACCCTCGGCAGGCGCAGCGAGAGGAAGAGGCGCGTGTCGCTCTCGGGCTGCGTCAGCGCCCCGAAGTCCAGCGGCTGCTCGCCGTAGACCAGCGCCAGCACGAAGGCCGTCGACGCCAACGCCGCGCACAGCGCCAGCACGGCCAGCAGCCGCGCCGCGGAGAAGCGGGCGGCCACGCTCACCACTCCGTCTGCGTCACCACCGGCAACTGCAGCGCGCGCTCCCGGTCGAGGTCGAGGTTGCCGACATGCAGCGAGATGGGCGACTGCACCCACTTGTAGATGCTCTGCACGAAGAGCCGCACGAAGCGGCGCACCCAGGCCTCCAGCGTGGCGGCCGGGTACTCGGGGAAGATGACCGACACCGCCTCCAGCACCTCCTGCGGCCCCAGCTTCTCGCCGGCGAAGAGGTGGAAGCAGGCGTCGAGCACCGGGAAGGGCATCAGCTCCTCCTCGC
>CALNBU010000754.1 GCA_937875615.1 uncultured Archangium sp. | reverse complement strand
GACGTCCTGGCCGAGCTCGACGAGACGCGGCTCCAGTTGGTGCCGGCGGAGGATCTGCTCGTGGTGCCGCTGGCGGAGCACGAGCGGGCGCTGGTGCGCAAGCGGGGGAAGGCGGTGCACTGGCTGGGGCCCGGCGTCCACCAGGTGTGGACGGTGGATCGCCTGGTCGATCGTCAGACGGGGCAGCGTCGCCCGTTGGTCGAGGTGCAGCGCTTCGATACGCGCGAGGCCGCGCCGGTGTTGCCGCTCGACGCGGCGGCGTTGGCGAAGGCGAAGGGTGACTACGTGGAGGTGTTGGCGCCGGAAGGGACGGTGGCCATCCGGTACCTGAACGGCCAGCTCGACGCGGTGCTCCCCGCCGGCCGTCACGCGGCGTGGAGCACGGTGAACACCGTCAGCTTCGCCACCATCGACCAGCGCGAGCGGTTGCTGGCGGTGACCGGGCAGGAGGTGCTCACCAGGGACCGCGTCACGCTGCGCCTCAACCTGAGCGCCACGCTCCGCGTGGTCGACGCGCGCCGGTTGGCGGTGACGGCGCGGGCGCCTGACGATCAGGTGTACCTCGCGCTCCAGTTGGCGGCGCGTGAGCTGGTCAGCACGCGCACCCTCGACGAGCTGCTCGCCGCGCGCGAAGAGCTCGCCGCGGTGCTGACGCCGGTGGTGCGCGCGCGCGCCGCGGGGCTGGGGTTGGAGTTGGTGGAGCTGGGCATCAAGGACCTGGTGCTGCCGGGCGACATCAAGGAGCTGCTCAACAAGGTCATCGGCGCGCAGAAGGAGGCCGAGGCCAACGTCATCGCCCGCCGGGAAGAGACGGCGGCGACCCGCTCCCTCGCGCAGACGGCGAAGGTGCTGGCCGAGAACCCGCTGCTGGTGCGCCTCAAGGAGCTCGAGGCGTACAAGGAGCTGGCAGGCAAGGTGGGCAACGTGCACCTGGTGTTGGGTGAGGGCGCGTTGGACAAGCTGCAGCTCAAGGCATGAACGTGGGGCGGGGGCGCGGGAGCGTGCCTCCGCCCCGAGGTGTTTTTGAAGGGCCCGTCACAGGCGCGTCAGCCGGAGCGTCGTCCACTGCGTGGTGACGGTGAGCCGCGGAACGGTGAGCTCGCCGCGCGCGTCGGCGAGCGCGGTGCCGGTGGCGGCGCCGAACTCCCAGCGCACGGCTTCGCCCGGCAACAGCAGGAAGCCGGACACCCGGCGCGGCGTCACGTCGACCACCGCGTTCCCGGGGGCGGGCAGGACGTCGCCCAGCGTGGGGTAGCCGGCCTGCGGGGCCGGTGCGCCGGTGCCGTCGACGAGCCGGAGCGGCAGCTCGAAGCGGTCGATGGTGTCGACGAGGGCCCGTGCGTCCCAGCGGAGGAAGCGGTTCAACGCGCCGGCCACCGCGCCGTTCCAGCCGGTGTCTCCGGCGATGGACGGCGTGCCGGCGTACCCGCTGTTGACGTTGTAGCTGCGCAGCCCGTTGCTGCCGCCGTCTCCTGGATCTTCGTCGAGCGACGAGTCGGTGAAGGCCGGGAAGGCCAGGTCGCGCCGCAGGAACGCCTCGGGGTGGGTGATGGGGTTCCAGCCGGTGTCGACCCACCCGCTGCCCAGCACCGGGTCCGCCGGGTTGAAGACGTGGCCGCTCTCGTCCCAGAAGATGAGCGAGCCCACCTTCTCTGCGCGCACGGCCTCGCGCAGGCTGCGGCCGGTGAAGGGGCTGGCGAAGGTGAGGGCTCCGAAGTGGATGGTGGGGTCGTCCTTGTTGTAGCCGAGGCGGAGGTGCTGGTGCCGCGCCTCGGGCAGCTCGGCGAGGACGCGGGTGAGGTCTGCTTCGTCCCAGACCCCGAGGCCGCCGTCTTCCGCCGGGAGATTCGACGCCGGCGAGCCCCACTGGCGCGCCTGGGTGGTGATGCGCCCGGGGCGATGGAGCCGGGGTATCGCCTGGCCGGAGTTGGCCTGCACCCGCGCGAAGTGCCGCGCGTGCATCAGCCCGATGGTCATGGCGCCGGCGCCGCCCATGGAGCCGCCGGTCACGGTGACGCGCTCCGGATCTCCGTGGAACCGCGTCAGCACGAAGCGCAGCAGCGAGAGCGCGCGCCGGTGGAGGTAGGGCGGCGCCAGGCCGGAGGTGGGCGTGCCGCCGTCGCCCAGCCGCGCGCTCCCCCACCAGTACGCGCTCTCTGCGTCGTGGGGCACGAGGCGGATCCTGGGCCCGCAGGAGGTGTCGCTGAAGTTGGGCATGCCGCCGTACCCGTGCAGGCTCAGGTCGACGGCGAGCCGGTTGGTGGCGCTGGCCGCGTTGGGCACCATCACCATCGCCGCGAAGTTGACGGTGCGCCCCGCGCGCTCCAGCCACGGAGACGCCGCCTGCTCCACCCGCTACCGGGTGGAGCTGCCCACC
>CALNBU010000753.1 GCA_937875615.1 uncultured Archangium sp. | reverse complement strand
CACGAAGCCCTCGGCGGAGGCCTCCCGCGCCTGCGGCGCCGCCGGGTACCAGAGCTCCACCGTCAGCGGGCGCCCTCCGTCGACACGCGCCGCGGTGAAGGTGGTGACGCCCACCGGGTACGGACCGGGCGCGCCGTAGTCCGGCGTGCCGCCATCGATTCCGGGCGCGACGGCGCAGGCGCCGCACACCACCCCCAGCGCGCACCACAGCGGCGCTGTGCCGGGGCTCACCCTTCGAAGCCCCGGAAGGTGGCCAGCTCCTCGACGCTGGCCCGGTCGCTGCGCAGGCGATTCACCGGCGCCGAGGTGTCGGCGTAGCCCAGCGCCATGCCGCAGTAGAGCAGCTCGTGCTCGCCCAGACCGAAGTGCGCGTGCAGCGGGCCGCGCACCGCCGCCCAGGACTCCTGGATGCACGAACCCAACCCGCGCTCGGTGGCCGCCAGCGCAATCGACTGGATGAACATGCCCATGTGCGCCCACTGCCCGTGCCCCAGGCGACGGTCGATGATGAAGAACAGCCCCACCGGCGCCCCGAAGAAGCGGAAGTTCTTCGCCACGTGCATCAGGCGCGCGCTCCGGTCTTCGCGCGGGATGCCCAGCAGCGCGTACATGTCTTCGCCCAGCTTGAAGCGGCGCGCGCGGTACGGCTCCCACAGACTCGCCGGGTACACCGGGAAGCCGAGGTCGTCGCCGGGGAGGTTGGCCTCGGCCAGCGAGATGACGGCTTCGCGCTCGGCGCCGGCGACGGCGATGAGCCGCCAGGGCTGCACGTTGCCGCCCGACGGCGCGTAGCGGGCCACCTCGAGGACCTCGCGCACCAGCGAGAGCGGCACGGGGTCGGGTGTGAAGGCACGCACCGAGATGCGGGCCTGGAGGGCGTCACGGACGTTCATGCCACGCCCTCTACCACTCCGTCAGGCGATGAGGTCCAGGCGGCGCACCCGGAGCAGCGCGGCCCCGGCGGCCAGCGCCCCCACCAGCGACGGCCACGCGACGGCCAGCGCCAACGCCAGGCGCTCCCCCAGCGCGTTGGCCACCCAGAAGCCCACCGGCCCCAACACCGACAGCTCGGGGTCCACCGACGTCAACAACCCCACGCGCGCGGCCTCTCCCGGGTTCACCATCGAGAGCACGAACACCACCTGAGGCGGCAGCGAGGTGCGCAGCAACACCGTGATGAGCAGCACGTCGTGCAACGCCGCGGTCACCACGAAGAGCACCACCGCCCAGACCAGCGCGCGCTCGGGCGTCTTCACGCAGGTCGAGATGAACAGCCCCAGGCCCACGAAGGCGAACACCAGCGAGGCGCAGATGGACAGGCCCTTGAACGCCACCATCGCCAGGCCGTCTTCGGGCGCCACGGTGAGGCCCGCGAGCAGGCAGCCCGACAGCACCAGCGCCAGCGGGCCCACCAGCACCAGCAGCCTGGCCGCGAGCACCGCCAGGAACCACGACGAGCGGCGCACCGGCTGGGTGAGCATCAGCTCGCAGAAGCCGCTGGTGCGCGCGCGGACCACCGCGCCGTGCGTGGCCACCAGCGCCAGCAGCGGCGTCAGCAGCAGCAACGCGTTGGCGAGGTTCAGCAGCACCCGCGTCAGGCCGGTGAAGCCCAGCACCGTCGACTCCCGCAGGCCCAGCCAGACGAAGGCCCCCGCCAGGCTCACGTAGAGCGCCGCGGTGAACAGCGCCCAACGGGAGCGCCGCGCGTCCGCCAGCTCCAGCCGCAGGAAGGTGAAGAAGGCGCTCACCGCGGCCTCCGGGTCCTGGCCAGCACCGCCGCGCGCACCTCGTCGAAGCCCAGCCCCTCGTCGGCGGAGAGGAAGCCGAAGTCCATGGGCGTGGCGTTCCCCGCGGAGAAATGTGTGGCCTCCGGCGCCACCCAGCCGTCGTCGCGCGGCGTGCGCACCCAGCGGGCCTTCAGCTTCGGCGACTCCCGCGCCTCCCAGGCCACGAGGCAGCCCAGGTCATCGAAGTACCTGCGCTGGCCGTTCTCCAGCAGCGCCTGCGCCGAGGGCCTCGGCTCAGAGACCAGCATCGAGCAGTGCGCGCAGGGCTGCTTGCCCCAGTAGGGCTCCTCGGCCTTCGGGGCGCCCTGCGCGCAGGCGACCAGCGCGAGGGCGACGACGCTGATGCAACACCTCATGACCGACCCCTCCTCAGGGGAATGATGTTTCCGTCCGTCTCCTCCCACTGCATCGTCGAGAGCGGACCGTCGTGCGTGACGCGCCCCTCGTCGAGCTGCACCACGCGGGTGACGAGGTGCCGCACCTCATCGACGCGGTGGCTGCACAGCACCAGAACGGAGGTGGCGGGGCGCGCCAACACCTCCTCGAAGAAGACGGCGCGGGCCGCGGCGTCGAGGTTGGCGGTGGGCTCGTCACACACCAGCACCGGCGCCTCGGCGGTGAGCGCCAGCGCGGCCAGCAGCTTCTGCTTCATGCCCCCGGAGAGGTCTCTCACCCGGGTCTTCGCCACCGCCTCGAGGTCGAGGCCCAGCCGGGCCGCCCGCGCCACGCAGCGAGCGGGCTGCCGGCCGCGCAGCGCGCACACCGCCGACACCAGCTCGCCCACCGGGACCTCCAGCGGCGGCGCCACCTGCGGCATGCAGGCCAGGCTGCGCAGGGCGAGCTCCGGCTCGCGCTGGACGTCGCTGCCCCCCAGCAGCACGCGCCCTTCGACGCGCAGCAGACCGCACAGCGCGCGCAGCAACGTCGTCTTCCCCGAGCCGTTGGTGCCCACCAGCGCCACCCGCTCCCCCGGCTTCAGCGCCAGCGACACCGCGTCGAGCGCCAACACCTTCCCGAAGCGCTTGCTGACGTTCTCGAAGCGAATCATCTGGGCACCCCCCGGAACGGGCGCACCGCCGGGCGCGCGTCCTCCAGCAGCACCGTGCTGCCGAAGTAGGGCAGCGCCTGCGCCACCGCCGAGTACAGGCCCAGCGCCGCGGTGCCCTGAAACCACCGCAGCTCCGGGTGCGCGTCGGTGAGCGTCGACGACAGGCGCTTCACCTGGAACGGCACGTCGCCCACGCCGTCGCGGTCGAGGTCGTAGCCTGCGTAGTCGACCCAGTGGTTGTGCTCGAAGTCGATGCCCCGCGCGTCGCCGTTGCCGTCCACCTCCACCAGCACGTCGTTGTCGAGGAAGTCGTTGCGGGTGAAGCGTGCGCCCCGCTCGCTGGAGTGCGTGCGCAGCGCCACCGCGTTGAGCGCCAGCAGGTTGTCTTCGAAGGACACCGGCTGCCGGGGGTCTCTGGGGGTGTAGTCGAGGTACACGCCCAGGGTGTTGGCCACCAGCAGGTTGCGGCGCAGCGTCACCGCGTCGCTCTCCTTGAAGCCGATGCCCATGCCCGCAGGCCCGCGCGCGCCCGACAGCTCGTTGTCTTCGGCCAGCACCCGCGCGGAGTACATGACGAAGATGCCCACCGTGTTCCCCCGCAGCACGCTGCGGCGCACGGTGGAGTCATGCGCGTACATGAAGTGCGTGCCGTAGCGACCGCCGGTGATACGGTTGTCCTCGAGCGTGACGTGCCGCGAGTACCAGACCACCACGTCGCGCACGTCGCGCACCTCCACCCGGCGCACCGTGGTGCCGTGCGCCTCCCACAGCTTGATGCCGTCGCCGCGCTGGTTCTCCTCGATGCCCCTCCGCCCCTCCACCCGCGCGTCCTCCAGCAGGCAGTCGTGGCACTGCTCCAGCGCGATGCCATACAGCGCGTCGCGCACCGCCACCCGCCGCACCACCGCGCGCGCGCCCGAGACCTTGAGCGCGGGCAGCTGTGCGCGCACGGCGTCGGGCAGGTCGCCCTGGGCGAACACCACGGCCGCCTCCTGCGCAGGGCTCTGGCCCGGCGGCTCCGCCGCCGAAG
>CALNBU010000752.1 GCA_937875615.1 uncultured Archangium sp. | reverse complement strand
CCTGCGCCTTCGTCCTCACGCTCGAGGTGAAATGACCTTCAGCGGTTGAGGACGAAGGCGCAGGCGGAGTCGAGCTCGACCTTGACCCCATCGAGCGCGTCGAGCAGCTCGTCGGTGAAGGCCAGCTGTTCGCGCAACACCAGCTCGATCTGCCGGTCGGGCACGCCCTGGTGGGAGAGCGAGAGCTTGGTGCGCAACATCGACAGGTCGCGCTCATCTTCGATGAGCTCGCGCGCGGTGTCCTTGAGCGCCTCGAGCTGAGAGCGGGCGCCGGCCAGCGCGGCCTTCGCCGCCGCGTCGGTGAACTCCCGGAGCTCGGGGAAGGCCGCCGGCAGCTCCGGGCCCTTCAGCGTCCGCCCGTCGACCTCGCGCAGCAGCTCCTTGAGCGACGAGTCGAGCCGCGGGTGCCCGTCGGGCGCGCGCACCACCACCTCGTGCAGCAGCGACACCGGGAGGTAGCGGGAGAGCTGACGGGAGGGCACGCGCGCGCCGGGCGCGGTGTCCGACGACTCCGGCGGCACCAGGTGGAAGAGGAACTCGATGCCGCGCGCGCGCACCGGCTTCTTGAGCTCGATGAAGCGGGCGCCGTTGCGGCCGTAGGGGCCGTCGCGGAGGAAGCCGAAGAGCGACTCCACCATGGGGTGCCCGGTGGCGAAGTACTCGATCTCCTCCTGCTCCACCGCGGTGTCGCGCCAGAAGGTGCCCAGCACCGTGCGCTCCTCGGTGATGTCGTAGCCGGGCAGCGCCTCCACGTTGAGCGCGTGACCGAAGTGAAAGGCGCACTGGAAGGCGTCGACCTCCTGGTCCTGGTCGACCTTGATGCCGATGCGGTCCGCCAGCTCGGTGATGCACTCCTCGACGACGGCCTGTGGAGCATCGCGCGCGATGCTCCACAGGCCGTCGTCGAGCGACGCGTCTTCGTCGGGCTCGTCGCCGCTGCGCTCGTGGGCGCGGGCCACCAGCTCCTTCACCGCGGCCTTGTCGAAGCTGCGCAGGTCGAGGAGCGGGTCGTACGCCCGCTTCACCTGCTCCCGGGCCGCCTTCACCTTCTCGGTGAGGTCTCCCACGTAGGCCGCCCGCTCGCCCGCAGGCCGCAGCGCCAGCTCCGTCAACCTGGGCTCGACCTCCTCGAGCACCGCGTCGAGCCCGCCCACCGTCTCCCCGAACACCCCCACCGCGTCGCGCAGCACCTGCAGCACGTCGGCCGAGAAGGTGCCCGCGGCGTCGAAGACGTGGATCTCGACGTTCTGGGTCTGCCCGATGCGATCGAGCCGACCGATGCGCTGCTCCATGGTCGAGGGTGACCAGGGCAGGTCGTAGTTGATGAGGTGGTGCGCGAACTGGAAGTTGCGACCCTCGCCGCCCACCTCCGTGGACAGCAGCACCCGCGGACCGTCGGGGTCGCGGAAGCGCGCCACCTGTCGGTCTCGCTCGGCGAGCGCCAGCTCACCGTGGTACCCGAGCGCCTCCACGCCGCCGTGGCGCAGTCTCGCCTGGAGCGCGTGCAGGGTGTCGGTGGCCTCGGTGAAGACCAGCACCTTGGCGCGGGGCTCCTTCGCCCAGATGCCCTTGAGCACCTCACTGAAGGCCGAAAACTTGGCGTCGACCTCCGGCAGCTTCAGCTTGAGCCCGGCGAGGGCCTTGTTGCTCCGGAGCGCCGCGAGGAAGGCTGCCGGCGACGACTCCAACCGTCGCACCAGGTTGGCCAACGCCGCGCCGCGCACCGACGACTCCGCCAGCTGAGCGAAGGCCGCGTCGCGGGCCTGCAGCTCCTCCGCGCCGAGCGTCACCGGGTGCACGTGCAGCCGCCGGGACGAGAAGCCGCCCACCACCGCGCGCCGGTTGCGGATCAGCCGATCCGAGAGCGAGTAGGTCTCGGCGAGGTGCAGCAGCAGCTCGTCGGGATCTTCGAGCTCGGTGAGCGCCTCGTCGTGGGGGAACTTCTTCGCCAGCTCCCGGATGGCGGGGCCCGCGGTCTTCCCCGCCAGCAACGCGCGGAGGATCTTCGAGAGCTCTTCCTGGCGCGCGAGGCGCGCGGTGAACTCGGCCTCGGTGGGCGCGGTGTGCGGGTCGATGAGCGAGAGCAACGACTGGTACTCGGCCGGGTCGAGCTGCATGGGCGTGGCGGTCAACAGCAGCAGGCCCCAGCAGTTCTTCGCCAGCGCGTCGGCGGCCTCCCAGGCCTTCGCCCCCTTGAGGTGGTGCGCCTCGTCGAAGACCACCAGGTCCCAGTGCGCCTCCGGCGCGCCAGCCTCCTTCCGGTGCTGCGCCGTGCGCTGCAGCAGCTCGAGGCTGGTGACTACGAGGTTGAAGCGGGCCCACGGCGACACCTCGGGCTGCTCTTCGAGCGACTGCTCGTAGCGCTCGGTGTCCATCAGGGTGAAGAGGTGGTTGAACTTGTGGAAGAGCTCGCCGAGCCACTGCACGGTGAGGTGCGACGGAGCCACCACCAGCACGCGGCGGGCGAGCCCCGCCAGCCGCAGCGCCGAGAAGATCATCCCCGTCTCGATGGTCTTGCCGAGGCCCACCTCGTCGGCCAGCACGAAGCGCGGCCGGTGCGCGGCCAGCACGCGCTGCACCACGCCCACCTGGTGCGGCTTCACCATCACCCGCGAGGCCAGCAGCGCGCCCAGCGCGTCGTTCTTGCGCTCGTCGTCGAGCTGGAGCGCCTGGCGGCGCAGCAGGAAGTTCTTGGCGTCGCCGGCGCGGCCCTCTTTCAGGCCGGTCAACAGGTCGGGCTTGGGGGGGAGCGCGCGCAGCTCGGTCTCGGGGTATTCGTCTTCCCGACCGTCGTCGAAGCGCACCGCGTAGCGCTTGAGGCCGCGGGCCCCGGCCTCCTCGCGGAGCACCACGCCGGCCTTCCCCCGCGGGGTCTTCACCGCCGCGCCCTCGTCGAGCGAGGCGTGGACCAACGCGCCGCCGCGCGCCGAGACGGTGAGCGCCTCGCCGTTCTCCCTGCCCGGGAAGGACACCGCCGCCCGCGCGCCACCCTCTTCCACCGACAGCAGGTGCCCCACGCCCCACTCAGGCTGAGGGAGGTACTTCACCTTCATTCCGACAATGAACGAGCTCATCTTGTAACGGGGGCGCTATAGCGACTGCGGCGGCGCGACGCACCGAATCGTTGTACTGAAGCGTCATGACTCCTCGCCGCCTCTTCATCGCGGGCGCCACCGGCGCCGTCGGCCAGACCCTCATCCCGCTCGCCGTGCGCCAGCAGGTCGACTTCCTCGCCCACGCCAGGCCCCAGAGCGCGGCCAGGCTGGGTGAGCGCGCCACCGTGGTGGACCTCGCCGACGCGGAGCGACTGACCGCAGCGCTGACGGGGCGGAGCACCGTGGTGCAGCTCATCGGCACCATGCGCAAGCGCTTCTCTTCGGGCGACACCTACGAGACGAGCGACATCGGCACCACCCGCCAGCTGGTGACCGCCGCGAAGGCCGCCGGCACCGTCGACCACGTGGTGCTGCTCTCGTCGGTGGGCGCCGGCAACCCGCGCGGCGCCTACCTCAAGGCCAAAGCAGAGGCGGAGCGGCTGGTGCGCGAGAGCGGGCTCCCCTACACCATCTTCCGCCCCTCGGCCTTCCAGGACCGCGAGGGCGTCTACGTGCCGGGCATGCGCGCCCTCACCAGCGCGCTGGGCCTCAAGAAGTACCAGCCCATCACCCTGCACGAGCTGGCCAGCGCCATTCTCCATGTGGCCGTCCAGGGCGCACCGCTCGGCGAGGTCCTCGAAGGCGACGCGCTGTGGGAGGTGGTCGCGCGCGCCCCCCGGGACTGACACCATCTCCACCTGCGGACGGAATTCCCTCGCAGGCCGTTGAATTTACTGAAGCGAGCGCCCGGCACAGCCGGTGAACCGACGCGGCGGCATGACCGCCCTTTCCCGCCTGACCCTCGCGTTCTTCATCTTCACCGGCTGTGGCTACGACGACTCCTTCGACCCGGAGCCACCCGCTTCCTCCGGCGGCGGTGGTGGTCAGCACACTCAGCACGTGGGCGGCGGAGGCGGCACCACCTCCAGCGGCCCGCAGACCTGCCCTCAGGTGTTGGCCTGCGTGTCGGACTGCCGCTCCGACTCGGCGTGCATCGAGCGCTGCCGTACGTCGGCGACCGCCGAGGCGTTTCGTGGCGCCCTCGTGTTCGCCCTCTGCCTGGACAGCCACGACTGCGAGACCGAGAGCTGCATCCAGCGCAACTGCACGCCAGAGCTGCAGCTGTGCGAACAGCGGGTGCCGCTCACCTGCGGCCGGGTCGGAGCCTGCATCGACGCCTGCCGTGGCGCACTGCGCCGCGGCCAGCACCTCGCTCCACACCAGCCGCTGGAACGAGTACGTCGGCTGCTACAACGCCAACGACTGCCAGGACGACCCCTCGTGCGCCGCCGGTGCGTGCGCCACCGAGGCCGCTGCCTGCACTGACTTCGCCACCACCTACCTCAACGTCGGCGGCGGCATGGGCACCGCCGGCGGCGGCGTGGGCACCACCGGCGGC
>CALNBU010000751.1 GCA_937875615.1 uncultured Archangium sp. | reverse complement strand
GGCTCCTTCGGCACGCACCGCTACGCCCTGGAGGGGCGCTGGGCGGGGCCCAACGGCGTGGCGCTCTCGGGCGGCGGCTTCTTCGATGCGGCGGTGAACGACTACCTCATCGACGTGCAGGAGACCGACGCCCAGGGGCGGGTGTCCGACGCGCGGGTGCGCCGTTTCCATGACGGCTATCGCGCCGGCGGCGGCTGGGTGGAGGCGTCGGTGGAGGAGGTCCCCTGGGCCTCGCGCGCGTCGCTGCGGCTCTTCGGCGCCACGGCCTTCAAGGCGCTGCAGCACAACCTGGTGATGACCGTGCCCTGGGGCGAGCCCACCACCACCGACTCCACGCTGGGCGGGCTGCTGCGCTGGGGTCACCGGCTGGGGGCGGTGGAGCTCGACGCGGCGGCCGCGTTCTCTCAGCGCTTCGTCTCGCTGCGCGACGTGGGCCGCGGCATCTACGACTGGCGCGGTCGCGAGGTGGGCACGCGGGTGCTGGGCGGCGAGCTCTCGGGGCAGCCCATCGACCAGCTGCTGCGGGAGTCGAACCTCTGGGCGCGCGCGTGGGCGCAGTGGGCGCCGGCGCCCGGCCACGTGCTGCGCGCCAGCGTCACCCCCACCGCGGTGCGACGCGAGCAGGCAGACGCGCGGAGCGAGCGGCCCGCGCTGGGGCCGCAGGGCCTCGTCAACCTGGTGGGCGGCGTGGAGTACGAGCTGTCGCGCGGCGAGAGCGACGCTGCCTGGCGGCGCGTGGTGCACAACGTGCTCTTCCTCAAGGGCTACTTCGGCTGGGCCGACGGCGCGCGGCGGGTGCCCGGCGGCGTGGAGCGCCTCGAGTCCCTGAGCGGCCACTTCGGCCTCGGCGACAGCCTCCGCCTGCGCCTGGCGCGGTGGCTGCAACTCAAGGCGTCGTACGAGTACGCCACCCGGTTGCCGCGGCCCGACGAGCGCTTCGGCGACGGCGTCTTCATCAGCGCCAACCCGGGGCTGGAGCCGGAGGTCAGCCACAACACCAACCTCGGCGCGCGGGTGGAGCTGGACCTCGCGGCGGCGGGCTGGCTGACGCTCGACGCCACCCTGGTGTGGCGGGAGGCCGACCGGCTCATCGTGTTGCTCAGCGACGAGTGGGTGGCCCAGTTCTCCAACGTGTACCGCGCCCGGGTGCTGGGCGGCGACGCCTCGCTGCGGTGGAGCTCGCCCCGCGGGCTGGTGACGGTGGAGGGCGGCGTGACCGGCAGCGACGTGCGCAACGTGTCGGACAGCGGCCCCTTCGCGGCCTTCAGCGGCGCGCGGGTCCCCAACAAGCCGTGGCTGCAGGCGAGCTGGTCGGCGCAGCTCCAGTGGGGCGGGGTCTTCTTCGCCGGAGACCGCGTGGTGCTCTTCTACGTGGGCCGCTTCGTGGCGCCGTTCTACCGGGGGTGGGAAGGGCAGGGCCTCGTCGCCTCCAAGCAGCAGGTGCCGGCGCAGCACACGCACGGGCTGGGCGCGACCTGGGCGGTGCCGGTGCAGGCCGCGCGGCTGACGGTGACCGCCGAGGGCAGCAATCTCCTCGACGCGCGCGTCTACGACGTGTTCGGCGCGCAGCGGCCGGGCCGCGCCTTCTTCGTGAAGCTGGGCGTCGAGCTCTGACGCTTAAGCAATTGTCGCGGCGCCGGCGGTGCGCCATACGTCGCGCATGACGACGTCCAGGAAGACGAAGAAGCAGAAGCAGGATTTCGCCCGCACCGACGAGCTGGTGCTGGCCATCGGCAACGCCATTCTCGAAGACGACAACATCAAGAGCCGCGACTGGGTGGGGTTGAGCCTGGTGATTCAGCTCTCCGAGGAGGCCCGCTCCATGTACGGCTACGTGTTCGACGAAGAAGGTCGGGCGCACCCCGAGGTGCCGGAGGAGTCGGACGTCATCGAGCTCGCGGAGGCGCTGCGCGAGGAGATGTCGAAGAACGGCGAGCCCTGGCGCGCTCTCTTGTTCCAGGTCTTCGGCGACGGGCTGCGGCTGTCCTTCGCGCCCGAGGGCACGGAGTGGGCGATGACGGCGGACAACGTCGAGGACCTCATCGAGCGGCTCCGCCCCGACTTCGACGCCGAGGATGACGACGACGACTCGGAGGACATGACGCCCAACCCGCCCGCGAAGAAGAAGCCGGCGGCGAAGGCGAAGAAGCCGGCCGCGAAGAAGAAGCCGGCCGCGAAGCAGGCGAAGGCGACTGCGAAGAAGAAGCCCGCGGCGAAGCAGGCGAAGGTGGCCGCGAAGAAGAAGCCGGCGGCGAAGCAGGCGAAGGTGGCCGCGAAGAAGAAGCCCGCGGCGAAGCAGGCGAAGGTGGCTGCGAAGAAGAAGCCGGCGGCGAAGCAGGCGAAGGTGGCCGCGAAGAAGAAGCCGACGGCGAAGCAGAAGAAGTCGAAGCGCTGAGCCTGGTGCCGTCGCGCCCGACGCGGGGGCGGGCCGGGTTCCCGATGACAGGAGCTGCGTTCCTGAACTCGGGAGTCCCGGCGCGCGCCCCGGTGCGTACCGTCGCGGCATGCACGAGCTGAATGGCTTTCGGGTCGAACCTCCGCCGGGCTACCGGATGGACGAGGCGATGTCGTCGTGGCGCGCGCCGCTGTCCGACCGGCTGTCGGCGTCGTTCATCGCTCAGTCGAAGAAGACCCGCCTGGGCGCGACGCTCGAAGAGCTGACCACCGAGACGGTGATGGAGCTCTCGACCTCGCTCGGCGCGGGCCTCAAGGACATGTCGAAGGCGGAGTTCACCTTCGACGACGGCGGCACCGGCATGTTGTTGGGCTTCACGCTGCAGACCGGAAACGGTCCGTTTCGTCAGTACTTCGCGTTGCGGCTCTCGGGCGACCGGCTCTGCACGCTGACCGTCACCGCGTCCGCCACCGGCCTCGACCAGCGGGGTGCCGACGCGCTGCTGGCGTCCATCTCTTCGTTGCGGGTGGCGTCATGACGAGCCGCATCGGGCGCCCCGGTGTGCTGCCGGTCATCACCGCGCCGAGCGTCGACGAGCTTTCGCTGTCGCCTCAGCCGTTGGCCCCGAGCGGGTGGCGCGCGGCCGCGCCGCAGCGTCGGCCAACCTCGCCCGCGGTGGCGCCGCCGGTCGCGGAGGCGCTGGGCACGCCGGTGAGCCACAAGGACATGGACATCGTCTGCCCGGTGCTGAACGCGCTGGTCGGCAGCGGCAAGCTGAAGATGGCCGAGGACGGCACCGTGAAGTTCTCCGACCTCAGCGCCGCGTTGAAGAGCGAGCTGGGCGTCACCGCCGACCTGCGCGCCGCGGCCCTGGCCGCCGCGACCGTGGCCAACCCGACCACGCTGCACAACCTCACCAACCGCGAGTTCAACGTGCTGGAGCTGCGCTCGGGGCGCCTCAAGCACGCCGCGGACTCGGCGATTCTCACCGGGGGCCGCTTCGACGAGGACAAGTTCCAGGCGCTGGTGTCCCACGCCGAGGACGGGCGCATGACCGAGGCGTCCTTCGCCAACGCCATCGTCGCCAACACGCGGCGCGACCTTCATCTCGGAGAGAAGGTGGCCGTCGATGGCGCCGGCATCTCGAAGGTGGAGTTCGGTCTCGCGTTGTCGGCCTTCGGCACGCCGGGCCCGGACGGGAAGCTGGGCATCGCGGTGGAGGACCTGCGCGGGCTGTACCAGTACAAGCAGATTCCCTCGCACCTCGTCGACAAGGCGTCGGTGCTCGAGCTGGCGAAGGTGTCGGCCTCCATCGGCAGGAAGGTCGACGCGCAGTTCGCCGCGCGGGCGCTGCACGGGCCCGCCACTGCGTCGGGGCTGTCGAGCGCCGGGGTGCGGGCCGTGGCGGGGCAGGGCACCGAGGCGTCGGCGTTGGCCGCGCTGAGCGCGGGGAAGGCGTGAAGCCGCAGCCTGCCCCCAGCATCATCGCCGCCCACGTGAAGGACTGAGCCGCCCGGCTCCCCGGGGCGCTGGCTACGGAGAGGTTTCCCGCGCTGCCTGGTCGCGCTGCCAGTAGCCGCCGAAGGCCTGCTTGAACGCCTCGGCGTTGGGCTTGAAGCCGCGCAGGTTCACCTTCACCGTCTCGGTGCCGCCGGACGCCTTCGTCAGCTTCACCACCAGCTGGGTGCTGAAGTTCCCGTCGTCGACGGTGGCGGTCTGGACGTCGCGGAAGGCGAAGCCCGCGCCCGTCGGCAGGCGCACGCCCGCGTGGGTGACGACCACCGTGCCGTCTTTGTGCTCGAAGCGCACCTCGGGGAAGAAGCGCTCCACCAGCGCGCGCTCGACGTCGTTGGACGGGAGGTAGCGGTAGGCGAGGCTCAGCTCGTGGTGCGCCTTGAAGCGCGACTCGTAGGCGGCCCACAGCCGCTGCTCGATGGCTCCGCCGGTCAGCACCTCATCGGCCCAGGTGCGCGCGGGCGGGGAATCGAAGACGGTGGCCACCGCGTCGACCCGCACCGAGGTCTGGACGTTGGCGAGGCGCTCTTCGAGCGGCGGGTGCGAGTCGAAGGGGTGCGGCACCTGCAGCGTCTTCATGGTGTCGACGAAGCCCTGCGCCGAGACGTGCGCGCGGAGCCCGTCGTCGATGCGCGCCTGCAGCCCGAGCGCGCTGGCGTGCGTCTCCCGGTGCTCGAAGAGCGAGCGCTCGGTCTCGGCGCGGAAGGCGGAGTAGCCGGTCACCTTGAGCAGCGAGCGGGCCACGTCGTCGGCCGAGGTGAGGCGCGCGGCGTGCGCGTCGGCGGCGAGCTCCCGGCGGCGCTGCTCGCGGGCCAGCCCGAACTCGAACACCGCGCGGTACAGGCGCATCACCAGCGCTGCGGGCAGGGTGAGGCCGTGCGCCAGCGAGTCTACGTAGAGCGCGAAGCGGCCCAGCGCCGGCGCCAGCTTCGCCGAGGTCGCGGTGTCGCCGCCGTGGAAGTGCGCCAGCTCGTGCCCGAAGACGGCGTCGGCCTCGCTGGTCGACAGCACCCGCAGCAGCGGGAGGCTCAGGTACAGCACGCGCCCCTCCAGCCGTTGCTCCGTGGTCAGCTCCAGTCCGGCCTCGGTGACGAAGAAGTTGTCGTCGATGCCGGCCACCACCGCGCGCGGCGGCTCGGTGCCCAGGCGCCCGGCGAGCGCCTTGATGCGGTCCCACAGCGCGGGCGCGTCGGTCTCCGTCACCAGCTCCGCCTCGACCTGGCCGCGCTCGGGCGCGCGGCGGAAGAGCGAGCGGACGATGCTCCACACGCCGACGGCGGCCAGCACCATCACGATGAGAATCAGCTTGGGCGCGTAGATGTTCATCAACAGCGCGGTGACCCAGTACGACAGCCACACCGCCAGCACCGCCTGCAGCACGGTCTCCGCGGCGACGATGAGCTGCAGGCTCCGCCAGCCGAAGAGGAACGAGGTGTACTGGGCGCCCGGGCGGCGCAGCGCCACCACGCCCACCACGGCGATGAGCAGGAAGGCCAGGAGCCCCAGGCCCGAGGCCCACCAGCTCAGGCGCTCGGCCCAGGTGAACTGCCACACCTCGTCGCCCGGCTTGCACACCGCCTGGCGGTAGCGCGCCAGCTCCGGGGCCGGGTCGCTGCAGACCGAGGTGGGCGGGTGCGCGCGGTAGAAGGCCATCGCCTCGACCCTGGCGTCGGCGTCGAGCGAGGCGTCGCGGGCGATGGCCTGCTCGATGGAGTCGAGGATGCGGGCGTCGATTTTCGCTTCGCCGTAGCGGGCGAAGCCGACGCTGCAGAACGGCAGGAGAAAGAAGGTGAGGGCCGGCAACACCAGCACCTTGAAGAAGTCGCGCGCGGAGCTCATCGGGCGTCACCATACACAGGGCGGAGGCTCCCGCGTCATCGCCTCCACGGGGCCCTGCTGGTAAGCACCGGCGCCCATGAGCGCTCTCAATCTCGTCACCGGTGGTCGTCTCGTGGCCTGTTCCGATGAGGGCTTCGCGCCCGCGGAGAACCTGTTGGCAGCCCGCACGCCGGAGTTCCGCTTCGGCGTCTTCATCTCCGGGAAGGGGCAGGAGTTCGACTCGTGGGAGACGCGCCGGCACAACCCGTCGGCCCCCGACTGGGCCATCGTGGAGCTGGGCACCGCCGGCCGCATCACCACCGTCGACGTCGACACGCACTGGCACGACGGGAACCACGCCGCGCAGGGTGGTCTCCAGGCCCACCTCGGCCTCCATGTAGTCG
>CALNBU010000750.1 GCA_937875615.1 uncultured Archangium sp. | reverse complement strand
GCGGCACCTGGGCCTTCAGCCTGGGCCTCGTCGCCGAGTACGCGCACGCGCCCTGGTTCGTCCGACTCGACCTCGGCGCGGTGCTCAACGCGCCCTTCCTCCGCGCCGACACCGGTCGGCTGCAGACCTTCGGCCCCGGGCTGCAGGCCTCACTGTCCGGCGGCCGGGAGCTGCTGGGAGAGCGCCTGGTGCTGGCGCTCACTCTGCTGGCCGAGCACGAGCTCGACCTGTGGCTCGACGGCGGGCCGGTGAAGAACTCCCGCTCGACCGGGCTCACCGCCGCCGTCGCCGCCAGCCTCCGGCTCACCCCCCACTGGATTCTCACCAGCGCGGTGAGCACCGACGCGCTGGGCAGCCTCGGGCTCGCGCAGAACCGCCTCGGTCGCCTCACCGTCACCTTCGGAGTCCGCCATGGCTTCTTCTGACCTTCGTCCCCGGTCCGCCGCGCTGCTCACCGCCGCGCTGCTCACCCTCACCGCGACGCCCGCACCGGCGGGAGCGCCAGTGCTGCACCTCCACTCCACCCGGGGCGAGCTGGCCACGCTGCCGCAGCTGCTGGCGCGCGCCGACGCCACCGTCTTCGTCTTCTGGTCCGCCGGGTGTCCGTGCGTCCGGCGCTACCAGGGCCGGGTCGACGCGCTGGCCGAGGCCTGGGCCTCCCGCGGCGTGGCCTTCGTGGAGGTCTCCAGCAACGCCGACGAGACCCTGGACACGCTCCGCGCGGCGGAGACAGCGCGCGGCCTCCGGCGCCCGCTCTGGCGAGACGAGCACGGCGCGCTGGCGCAACACCTCGGGGCGCGGTCCACGCCCACCGTGGTGCTGGTGCGGCGCGACGGCGTGGTGCTCTTCCGCGGGTGGTTCGACAACGAGCGGCTCCCCGGTGAAGCCGACCGAAAGCCGTGGCTCGAAGACGCGCTGGCGGGCTTCCGCGACGGCGCCCGCTTCGCCGCCAGCAGCCGGACCTGGGGCTGCCGCATCACCCGCGCGCTGGCGGAGCCGGCCGCCGACTGCCACGCACCGCCCGAAGGAGGCGACCGATGAGAGCCGCCGCGCTGTTGACGCTCACCTGCTTCATCGGCTGCGCCCCCGAGCCCGTCCCCGACGCGGGCGGAGGGCCGCTGGCCGTCGGCGCGCACGCTGGGCTCGCCGTGGAGCTGTGGTCCGACGCGCCCCTGGCCGTCGGACAGAGCCGGGTGCGCTACCGGGTGACGCGCGACGGACAGCCCATCACCCGCGCCACCCTCACCCAGCAGCCGCGCGGCCCGTCGGGCGGCTGCCCGGTGCTGGACCCACCCGCGGTCGCGGCAGACGACGGCAGCTTCGAGGCGATGCTCTTCTTCACCGGGGCCGGCGCCTGGGAGCTCTCGCTGGCGCTCACCGTCGAGGGCGCGACGGAGCCGGTGTCGCTGACGCTGGGGCCGCTGTCCGTGAGCGACTCCACGATGAAGCAGACCGTCGAGCTCGACGCGCGACGGGTGGTGGTCACCTGGGGCTACCTGACGGGCCCCAGGGTGGGCCGCAACGAGGTGCTGGTCAGCGCCCACGCCCCCACCGACGAGGGCGCCACCACCTTCACCACCGTCGACGCGCTCCGCTTCACGGTGACGCCAGAGATGCCCAGCATGGGCCACGGCTCCAGCGGCAACGTCGACCCGGTGCGCGGCGACGACGGGCTGTACCGCGGCACGGTGGTGTTCAGCATGACCGGCGACTGGGTGGTGCACCTGCGCGCGCTGGTCGGCGACGAGCCGCTGGCCACCTGGGCCTTCACCGCCGCGCTGTGAGGCGCCTCAGCGCGCGCGCTCGATGCGCTCGCACACGTGCTGCAACATCGCGGCGCCGCGGCTCCACGGCGCGTGCTCCCAGATGGTCTTCCCGTGGCTCTGGGCCTCGTCGATGGCCACGTTGAGCGCCACCGGCTCCGTCACCTTCGCCCCGAAGTGCTCCCGCAGCTTCGCCACCACCTCATCGGCGAGCTGCGTCTTCCGGTACAGCGTCGGCACCAGCGTGGTGACCCGGAGCTTCGGCCGGTCGTGCGTCTGCGCCAGGCGCTCCACCGTGGCCACCAGCTCGGCGCACCCGTCGAGCGCGAGGTAGGTGGTGGCCACCGGCACCACCACCTCTTCAGCGGCCAGCAGCACGTTGGTGGTGACCAGCCCGTATGACGGGGGCGCGTCGAAGACGATGAAGTCGTAGTGGCCGTCGATGGGCGCCAGCCGCGTGGCCAGCCGCTCGTGACGGGCGGGGTCCGACGCGGCCTCGGTGGGGAACTCGGCCAGCGCCTTCCAGGAAGGAATCAGCCACAGGTTGTCGAGCGCGGTGGGGCGGGTGACGTCATCGGGCGTCACCCCGGGCTTCACCAGCAAATCGAAGATGGTGGGCCCGCCGCCGCGCACGTCGACGCCCAGCGTCTTGGCGGCGTGGCCCTGGGTGTCGAGGTCGACCAGCAGCACCCGCGCACGGCGCTTGAGCGCCAGGAACGCAGCGGTGTTCACCGCGAGCGTGGTCTTCCCCACCCCGCCCTTCTCGTTGATGAACGCCAGCCGGCGCGTCACTTCTTCGCCAGCGCGTCGATCTTGCTCTCGAGCGAGGTCAGCAGCTTCTCCAGCTCGTCGATCTTCTCGCGCACCGTCTCGAGGTCGCCCGTCGACGGGAGGTTCGCCGCCGACAGCGCGCTGCGGATGGACTTGTCGAGCGTCCCCTTCGCCGAGAGGGCGCTGGTGACGATCTTCTGGATGCCGACGACGAACTTCTCATTCGACATCAGCTGCTGTACCAGCTTGCCGACGCGTTCCTCGCCCGTGGCCACCAGTCTCTTCATCACCGGGTTGTTCTTGAGCATGCGCTCCCTGATGCTGCGTTCGCCAACGGGCCATGTCAATGTGACTTTCCCTGCGAGGCTGAGTGATTCCTGAACTCCACGACAAGCGGCTCATCGTCGTCACCGGCAAGGGAGGCGTGGGCAAGACCACCCTGGCCTGCGCGCTGGCGCTGCAGAGCGCGCGGGAAGGCAAGCGCACCCTGGTGTGCGAGGTGAACGCCCGCGAGCGCATCAGCGCGCTGCTGGGCCGGCCGGAGGTGGGACCGGAGGTCACCGCCCTCGACGAGAACCTCTGGGCCGTCGACGTGCGCCCCCACGAGGCCATGCGCGAGTACGCGCTGATGCTGCTCAAGTTCGAGAGCATCTACAACGCGGTCTTCGAGAACCGGGTGGTGCGCTACTTCCTGCGCTTCATCCCCTCGCTGCAGGAGCTGGTGCTGCTGGGGAAGATCCTCTTCCACCTCAAGGAGAAGCGGCCCGACGGGAGCTGGCGCTTCGACCGCATCATCATCGACGCGCCGGCCACCGGCCACGCCATCACCTTCTTCTCGGTGCCGCAGGTCATCATCGACACCGTCCCGCCGGGCGCGATGAGCAGCGACGCCTCGTGGATGCGCGACGCGCTGGTCGACCCGGCCACCACCGCGGTGGTGCTGGTCTCGCTGCCCGAGGAGATGCCGGTCAACGAGACGCTGGAGCTGCACGCGGCGCTCCGCGACCGGGTGAAGATGACCACCGGCCTGGTGGTGCTCAACGGCTTCGTCGAGCCCCGCTTCGGGGCCGAGGACGCCGAGGGCCTCTCGCCGGAGCTGGCCGAAATGGTCACCACCCACCGCACCCGGGAGGCCATGTCGCGCGAGAGCCTCGAGAAGCTCCGCGGGCTCGGGGTCCGGGTGGTGACCGTGCCGCGCCTGCTGCTCGCCGACTTCGACCGCAAGGCCATCGAGCGCATCGCCGCGCTGCTGGGAGGTACATGATGAGCCCGGTGCTCAGGGAGGCCGTGGAGCACAGCGACGTGGTGCTGACCGTGGGCAGTGGCGGCGTGGGGAAGACCACCGTGGCCGCGGCGCTGGCGCTGCGCGCCGCCGTCGAGGGGCAGGGCTCCCTGGTGTGCACCATCGACCCCGCCCGGCGCCTGGCCAACTCGCTGGGCCTGGAGGCGCTGGGCAACGCCGAGCTGCCCATCGCGCCCGCGCTCTTCGACGCCGCGGGGCTGAAGCCCAGGGCCACCATGCGGGCGATGATGCTCGACATGAAGCGTACCTGGGACGACCTCATCACCCGCTACGCCCCGGCCGACAAGCGCGACAAGATCCTCGCCAACCGCTTCTACCAGTCGCTCTCGTCCGCCCTCGCCGGCAGCCAGGAGTACGTGGCGATGGAGAAGCTCTACGAGCTGCGCACGCACCGCGACTACCCGCTCATCGTGCTCGACACCCCGCCCACCGCGCACGCCCTCGACTTCCTCGACGCGCCCAACCGGCTGCTCGATTTCATGGACAACGACGCCGCGAAGTGGCTGCTGACGCCCGCGCTGGCCGCCGGGAAGTTCGGCCTCAAGCTGTTCAACCTCGGGGGCAGCTACGTCGCCAAGACCATCTCGCGCTTCACCGGCACCGAGACGCTGCAGCAGCTCGCCGACTTCATGCTCAACATCAGCGGCATGAACGAGGGCTTCAAGGAGCGCGCCCGGCAGACGCGCGCGCTGCTCGAGGCCGACAGCACCAGCTTCGTGCTGGTGACCGGCCCCATGCCCGAGCGCCTCGACGAGGCCATCTACTTCCACACGCTCCTCAAGCAGAACAAGATGAAGGTGGCGGCCATCGTGGTGAACCGGGTGCACGCGCCGGTGCCGGTGGCCCTCTGGGAAGAGGTCGCGCGGCTGCCGACGCAGCAACAGCAGAAGCTGGAGTTGACGCTGAAGGAGTCGGACCTCCAGGCGCGCCAGGACGCGCGCGGCGTGGCGAAGCTCCGCGAGGCCTGTGACGGCACCCCGCTCGTGTTGGTGCCGCGCTTCGAGCACGACGTGCACGACCTCAACGGGCTGTACGAGCTGTCCCACTGGCTGTGGGGTGACCGGCTGTTCGAAGTGTGACTACAGTCGCCAGGAACCGGTCGGCCGCGACCGGTGTCGAGGCCTTGGTGAACATGCGCTCCTCCCTGTTGCTGGTGCTGTTGATGGCGTCGGGCTGTGTCCACACCCGGGGCGCCCACGCGGTGAGCGAGCTGCGCTTCGATGACGAGCTCATCACCGGCGACCTCGCGCTCGACAAGCTCAACGACGAGGAGCTCTTCGCCGCCGCCACCAGCTTCTACGCCGCCGAGGACTACGCGCAGGCCGCGCGCTACTTCGGCCGCATCGGCGACTTCCACCAGAGCTCGAAGCACTACCGCCCGGCGCTCTACAACGCGGGGTTGGCGCTCGAGAAGCTCAAGGCCTGGGACGACGCCTGGGCCCGCTTCTCGGTGCTGGCCGATGCGCGGGGAGTCGGCGACGCGCTCGACGCCGCCTTCCGGCTGGCGGAGGGCGACTACCCCCCCGAGCGCTACGCCGACCGCGGCGACCTCTCGAGCGACAAGCGCATCGAGGCCCGGGTTCAGCAGGGCATCTGCGAGTTGGAGGGCGGCAACATCGAGGCCGCGGAGCTCACCCTGCGCGGCGTGTTGAGCTACTGGAACAGCGTGCCCGACAAGGACCTGGTCGACGACTACTTCCCCGGGCAGGCGCAGTTCTTCCTCGGGGAGATATTCCGGCGCCACTACGAGGACGTGCAGCTCGACGGAAACAAGAGCACCGACAAGCTGACCGAAGACCTCGAATACAAGTCGGAGCTGCTGCTCTCCTCGCAGGGCCACTACCTCCGGGCCATCCGCATCGGGAACGGCTACTGGGCGACGGCCGCGGGCAACCGCATCGGCGGCCTGTACGAGAACATGTACGACCACATGGTGCACGCCCCCGCGCCCGCGCACCTGAGCAGCGAAGAGCAACAGGTGTACCGCGCCGAGCTCCGCAAGAAGATCCGCGTGCTCATCAGCAAGGCCATCAACGTCTACGAGCGCACGCTGGAGGCGGCAGAGCGCATCGGCGCCGCCAGCCCCTTTGTGCAGCAGACCCGCGTCAGCCTCCAGCGCATGAAGCAGCTGCTGCTGGCCGAGGTCCGCGACGAAGAGGCCGAGCAACCGGGAAGCCCTCCGGGGAGCTGAGCTGGATGTCCTCCGTCGTCCACCGCTGCGCCTTCTGCGGCGCGCCGCTCACCCTCGGTAACTCCGTGGTCATCGACTGCCGCTACTGCGGCGAGCACAACGAGCTGCGGGGCGCCGCGAGCCCGCTGCAGCAGCGCGCCGAAGAGGCCCGCTCCATGGTGGAGCGCCTGCGCGAACGCAGCGACGCGCTGGAGCGCGAGTGGCGCGCGCTGTTGGAGGCCATCCACGGCGGACAGCCGCAGCTGGTGCCCCGCTTCCTGGAGCTGCACGAGGGTTGGTTGCGGCTCACCTACGCCCCCACGGTGCACTTCCTCCAGGGCATGAACCCCGCGGACCCCACGGTGCAGCGCTCACTGGGCGAGATTGATGCCGCGGTCGAGAAGGTGCTCGCGCAGTGGCGGGCGATGCTCCCCGCAGCCGACTGACGGCGCGCTCAGCGCTTGCGCCAGCGGCACGCGAAGTGATGCGCCTCGCCGCCGGTCGACATGCACAGCGACTCCCGGCCGTCGATGACCTCTACGCCCAGCGCGTTCATGGTGGAGATCATCCACCCCTCCATGAGGCGGCAGTGCTCCGGCGCCATCTGCGGGAAGCCGGTGATGCGCAGCAGGGTGTCATCGGGGGCCCAGCGCACCGCCTCCATCGCGCCCGCGTGACGGTAGTAGCTCTCCCAGACCTTGGCGCACCCGCGGATGAGGCGCTCGGTGCTGGCGATGGCCAGGTACACGCGGAAGACGGTGGTGATGTCGCGTTGCCCCGAGCCCATGCCCAGCGTGCGGCAGTACGCCGGTGAGCCGTCACCGAAGCGCTGCGCCAGGGCGCGCAACAACCCCACGTAGGCTTCGTACGAATACCAGTTGGCGTGGAGAATGCGCCGGGCGAACACCTGCGCCGTGGCCTCGGAGAACGTCGGCACCAGCGCCGCCAGCGCCCCCGCGCC
>CALNBU010000749.1 GCA_937875615.1 uncultured Archangium sp. | reverse complement strand
AAGCATAAGAACAACGAGAATGGGTGAAACCGGTGCTCTTCAAGCTTGGATTAACCTTCTGCAATTCCACAATCGCAGAGTCATGCTGACCCAAATCATGGCGTGCTCCAGCAACAACAATCGCCAACTCGATCAGGTTATCCTGATCCAAAGAGCTCAAATCCTCTTCTCGAGCCAGCTCAATCGCCTTCTCAGGACGACCCAAGCCACGCTCACAGTCAGCCATCACAGCAATCAAACCAGGACCACCCGACATGCGGCGCCCACCACCAACCCCGGCACCAACAGCGACTTCGATTCCAGCTCGGCCTTCTGTTCCCGCAGGCGCCGCAGCTCTGCTTCCTGCGACAGCCACGCCTCGGGCGACAGGTACGCGCCGCCCTGCACCCGCAGCTCCTCGCCGTCGAAGGTGCTGACCTGCGCGTCCTTGACCTCCACAATTGCTCCCGCCATTTCTCTTGAACTCCTTTCGTGACGGCTACTCTAAGGTGCCGGGCCCCCACATGCGCGCGCTGCTCGTCATCTTTCTGATGTCCGCTGCGCCCGGGTTGGCGCAACACGTTCTCTCTGCGCGGCTCCCGGTGGCGGCGCAGGGGCTCGTTGAGCCGGCGCGGCTGACCGACGGCGTCGTCGCGCACGACGGGGCGGTATGGGACGACCCCGTCGCCAGCACCTTCGGGCCGGGCGCCTTCGTGCAGTGGGACCTGGGCGAGGTGCGGACGCTCACCGGCGCCGCGCTCCAGGCCGACAACAACGACCTCTACATCGTGTCGGTGTCTGACGACGGCGTCGCCTGGCGCGAGGTGTGGCGGGCGGGCGCGGAGCGGGCGGTCGGCCTGCGCACGCGCTCCACCGACGCGCTGAGCGCGCGCGGCCGCTACGTGAAGCTGACGGCCGAGGGCGGCGACTGGCATTTCTCGGTCAGCGAATTGGAGCTGTTCTCGCCCGGCGCGAGCGACTCCGTGTTGCTGCGTTGGGCGTGGCTCCCCCGGGTGCCGCTGGAGCGCCAGGGGCTGTGGTTGCTCGCCGTCGCGGCGCTCCTCCTGACGCTGGCCAGCGCCAGGATGCCGAAGCTGCTGACGTTGGCGCTGGCGGGCGTCGGCCTGTGGTGCGTGTACGACTTCGTCTTCGTCACCACGCCGTCCACGCCCGGCGCGCAGGCGTCGCTGCCCTGGCTCCGCGCGGGCACCGCGGTGCTGGCGATGTTGGCGCTGCTCAGAGACCGCCTCTGGCGCGGGCGTTGGCCGGCGCACCGTGGTTTCATTTCCGGCACCCTCGCGGTGTCCGCCGCGCTGGGCCTGTGGTGCTTCCTGAACCTGGGCACGCCGCAGTTCTGGGACCAGGGGGCGCGCAGCCCGCAGTGGTTGCACCACTACGACATGCGCACGTACTTCCCCATCGCGAAGTACTTCCCGGAGCTGCGCTTCGACGGCGTCTACGCGGCCAGCGTGTTGGTGCTGGCCGAAGGGCGCGAGCCGGGCGCCTTCGACGGTCAGCCGCTGCGCGACCTGCGCACGCACGACATGACCCACGTCCGTGAGGCGAAGGACCACCTCGAGGAGGTCCGTCGGCGCTTCACCCCCGAGCGCTGGTCGGCCTTCGTCGCGGACATGGGCTACTTCCGGAGTGCCATGGGGGACCGCGGCTACCTCCATTCGATGCGCGACCACGGAGGCAACGCCACGCCGGTCTGGTTCCTCGCCGCGCGGGCGCTCTTCGTGGAGGCTCCGGCGAGCGACGCCACGTTGTGGAGGGGCGTCCTCGCCGACATCGGCCTCTTCGCGCTGGCCATCCTCTCGCTCTGGTGGGCCTTCGGGCTGCGCGCCGCGCTGATGTCGGTCACCGTCTTCGGGGCCATGGGCTTCTACCAGTTCGGCTCCAACTGGTTCGGGGCCACGCTGCGCCACGACTGGCTCTCGCTGTGGGCCATCGGCCTGGCGCTGTTGAAGAAGCGGCGCTTCGAGTTGGCGGGCGCGGCGCTGGCCTGGAGCGCCTGCATCCGCGCCTTCCCTGCGCTGACGCTGGTGACCCTGGCGTTCCCGTCGCTCTACGGCTTCGGGCGCGCGTGGCTGAGCGGGCGTCGCGAGGTGGCGGTGCGCGAACTCCGGCCGTTGCTGCGCGTGGCGCTGGGGGTGGCGGTGGCGGTGGTGGTGTTGGTGGGCCTCTCGTCGATGGTGTTCGGCTTCGACGCCTGGCTGGAGTGGCTGCGGAAGGTGCAGATTCTCGACCGCGACAACCACAGCAACAACATCGCCTTCCGCACGTACATCAGCGACGCGAAGGCCGCCTGGTGGGCCGCGGTGGTGGTGGCGTTCTCGGCGCTCTTCTACCTGCTGCGCCGCGCCGAGCCCTGGCGCGCCGCGGTGTGGGGCGTGGCGCTGGTGCCCATCGTCTTCAACCCCGCCAACTACTACCTGCACGCCTACTTCCTCTTCGTCACGCTCGCGGTGGCGCAGACGGTGCGGGGGCTGCTGGTGTGGGTGGCGCTGCTGCTGATGTGCGTGGCCAGCGCCGTCACCACGCTGCTCCCCGACGTGCCGTCACACTTCCGCGCGGAGACGGTGGTGGCCTTCGTCACCCTGGGCGTGCTGCTGGTGCTCGAGCCCCGGCACGCCAGCGCGCGCTGACGCGTCGCCCGGGTCTCAGCCGACGCGGAGGGTGAAGCTGCCGCCGCTGCGCTGAAGCTCGGCGCGCATGTCTTCGACGAAGCGGCGCTGCGTGGCGGCGTCGCCCACGATGCCGATGCAGCCCTGGGTGCCGGCGCTGCCGCCGTCGGGGTGGATGCGCAGCAGCGTGCGGGTGCCGTTCACGCGCGAGTCGTACTTGTCGCTCATGGCGAAGGAGTAGCCGACGCCGCCCACCACCATGCCCGGGGTGTTGCGGTTCCACAGGTGCGGGGTGATGGTGTAGCTGCCGGGGGGCAGGCTCCCGCGGCCGTGGCCACCGGAGCGGAACTGGTAGGTGCGCCCGTTCACGGTGATGCGGCCCTCGACCATCTGGCTGCGCTGGCCGGCGTTGGTGACGCGGTCGAAGGTGGCGGTGCGGTTGGTGCCGCTGGCGCCGGTGGTGCTGCCGTTGTTGACCGGGCCCGACTCGAAGCTGTCGGTGAAGAGCGCGTTCCGGGTCTGGTTCCCGAAGATGCCGTCGACCTGCAGCCCGTTGGCGCGCTGGTAGGCGCGCACCGCGGCGGCGGTGTTGGGGCCGTAGACGCCATCGACGCCTCGCGGGTTGAAGCCAGCGGAGGCGAGCTGCCGCTGGAGGTCACGAACAGAGTTGCCGCTGGAGCCGATGCGCAGATTCGCCACGTGTACACCTCATCAAAAGAAGGACTTCTGAGGAGGTTGTCGCACCCGCTGCGGCGAAGGTTGCGTGAGGAGTTCTAGAAAATCGTGATCTCTCCGGGGCCGAGGATGATGGCCGGCTGCGCCTCGTAGGCGAGGCCGATGCGGGCAGGCGGAGGCGGCTCGTTGGGCAGCACCGCGATGGCCTGCACGTTGACCGTCGCCGGTTGCCGCGCGTCGATCTTCGCCTTCAGCTCGTTGAGCGCCGCGCCGGAGAGCTGCACCATGTGCGGCAGGTTGCGCAGCTCGTCGCGGCTGGCCACCTGCTGGCCGCCGAGGTGCAGCGAGGCGCTGGTCACCTGCGTGTCGAGGCTCAAGGTGGCGCCAGCGCCGTCGGTGAAGTCGAGGCGCTGGATGGTCAGCTCGATGCGCTGCACCAGGTTGGCCGCGGTCTTCAGCTCGCCGATGTTCTGGTAGTCGCTCGTCTGCAGCACCTCGAGCGCGTGGGTGAAGGTGAACTCACAGGCGCCCTCCAGCTGCCGGGTGTTCACCTGAAAGTCGCCGGAGCTCAGGGGCTCGCCGCAGGTGAAGCTGCCCAGGTCCACCTGGGTGGTGCCGCTCAGCGAGGGCACGCCCTTCGTCTCGTCGATGCGCAGCTCCAGTGGACCGCAGGCCATGAAGGCCAGTGCTGCGAGTGACAGTCGTCGAACCATGTCTCTGAGCTCCTTTTCCAAAGGCTGAAGGCGCGGCAGCTTCCTCCGAGCCACCAGCGGAAGAAAGAGACACCTTGACCTGCCTGTCGGTGCATGACGTACACTCAAGTGTCCGGTTTTTCAGCCGGTCCGCTGCTAAGAGTTGCAGCCTGAGTGTGAGCGAGTACCGCCTTCTTAAAAAGACAGCCTGGGCCGGGCTGGGTGAGAACTTCAGTGGCCGGGCCGCTGACGGTGGGCCTCGCTTCCTGAAGCGGTTGCTGGCGGTGCCGGAAGAGTCGGCGCAGCGGCTGTCGTCCAGCGGCCGCTTCGTCGAGGTGTCCTGGGAGTCCGACGGGCACGCGCTGTGGCTGGTGACCTCGGGGCTCGAAGGTGAATCGCTCCGCTGGGTGCTGGCGTCGTTGGCCCGCGCCGACGGCGGGCTCAAGCCGCAGGAGGGCCTCGCGGTCATCGCCCGGGCCGCCGAGGCATTGGCCGCGCTGCACGCCACCGGCGCGGCGCACGGCGACCTCTGCGCGTCGAGCATCTTCGTGGTCGCGCGGGGCGCGGTGATGTTGCTCGACGTGGGCGTGGGGGCCGCGCGCGGCTCCGGATTCGTCGGAGGCTTTGGGCCCGCGCGCGCGGAGCCGGGCGTGCTGTCGCCGGAGTCGCTGTCGGCGCCACCGACGCCGGCCAGCGACGTATTTCAACTGGGGCTGGTGCTGTACGAGCTGGCCATGGGCCGACCGTTGTTCGCCGGCGCACCCACGCAGGCCTGCGCCGAAGTGGCGGCCTGGTCCGGCCTCCGTCGCGAGACGGTGAAGCACGTGCCGGAGCCCTGGCAGTCGTTGCTGCTCACCATGCTCGAGCCAGAGCCCGGAAAACGGCCGCCGGCCAACCGGGTCGCGCTGCAGCTGGCCGACGCCATGCGCTTGAGCGGCTGGGGCGCTGACGCCGGGGCCCTCGCGCAGCTCTTCTCCCGCGCCGCGCAGGGCCGGGGCACTGCGTTCCC
>CALNBU010000748.1 GCA_937875615.1 uncultured Archangium sp. | reverse complement strand
CCCGCCGCTGAAGCCGCAGCGCACCGCGCCGGTCCGAGCCCGTGCTGCAGAGAAGCCCGCGCCGCCCCAGGTGGAGCCGCGCCCCAGCGCGCCGGTGCCGCCGCCCAGCGCCCCCGTCGCCCCCCGGCCCTCGGCGGGCGGTGGCGCCGCGGAGAAGCTCGAGCGCGCCGCGCCGGCCGATCGCAGCATCCGCGTCGCGGTCGAGATCCTCGATGCGTTGGGCCTGCTGGCCGGAGATCTGCTGGTGGAGAGCGCGCGCGCCGGACTTCGGGGGCAGGCCCTGCAGGGCCTCTTCGAGCGCTTCTCCCGCCTGGGGGAGAACCTGCTGCGCGCGGCCGAGCAGAGCGAGCTCGACGTGAAGAGCCGCGAGCAGGTGATGCGCCTGGAGAGCGATCTCCACCTGCTGCGCGACGACGCGTTCCGCTTCGTGCGGAGTCACTCCGACGGGCTCAACACCCTGCACGGGAACCTCACGCAGCTCGCGGATCACGTGGCCGAGGCGCGGCTGGTCCCGCTGGCGAGCGTCTTCGAGGCCTTCCCCCGCGCCGCGCGGGAGCTCGCGCACGCCCAGAACAAGCACATCGAGCTGGTGGTGGAGAACACCAACGCGGGCGTCGACCGCTCGCTGGTGGCAGATCTCCGCGACGCGCTGGTGCACATGATGCGCAACGCGGTCGACCACGGCATCGAGTCGCCCGACGGTCGCTCCACCCTGGGGAAGCCCGAGACCGGGCACATCGTGCTGCGCGCCCGCGCCGATGGCGACATGCTGCACGTCGAGGTCGAAGACGACGGCCGCGGCATCGACCCGGATCGGCTCCGTCAGGTGGCGGTGCAGCGGCGGCTGCTGACCGAGTCGCAGGCCGCCGGGCTCTCGGAGCGCGAGGCCCTGGAGCTCGTCTTCCGCCCCGGCTTCTCCACCCGTGAGGAGGTCAGCGAGACCTCCGGCCGCGGCGTCGGCATGGACGTGGTGAAGAAGAAGGTCGAGGGCCTCGGGGGCTCGGTGGGCGTCACCAGCCGGATCGGTCGCAGCACCACGGTCTCGCTCCGGTTGCCGCAGTCGCTGGCGTTGATGCGCGTGTTGCTCATCCGCATGGGCGACGACGTCTACGGGATGCCCGCCGCAGACGTGGAGGCGGTGGCGCGCTTCCGGCCCGAGGACCGCCTGGAGATCATGGGGACCCTGGCGGTGATGCACCGCGAGCGCCCGGTGACCATGGTGGCGCTGGGGCCGCTGTTGGGCCTGAACGGCGGGCCGCGCTTCGATCGTCCGCCCTGCGTGGTGGTCCGGCACGGAGAAGATCGCGCCGCGCTGGTGGTCGATGGCTTCGTCGATGAGCGGGAGGTGGCGGTCAAACCGGTGGGCCGCGACTTCATGAAGGGCGCGCCCTTCGTGGCCGGCTCCGCGGCGCTCGAAGACGGGCGCATCGCGGTGCTGTTGCACGTGCCCGACATCATGACCGAGGTGCGGAAGATGGCGCGCCCGGTGACCGACGCGGCGCAGACCCGACGGCTCCGCGTGCTGTTGGTCGACGACTCGCCCATCGCGCGCGCCACC
>CALNBU010000747.1 GCA_937875615.1 uncultured Archangium sp. | reverse complement strand
CTGAGCCCGCTGCTGCACGACGAGACCGCCGCGCAGGGTGGCCCCTACGGCGAGGTCATCGCCTTCCCCAGCTTCGCGGTGACCTTCGCCATCACGCCCTTCGCGCGCGCCTGCGTCGATCCCGAGCTGAACCTGAACATCCTCCGGCTGGTGCACGGCGAGCAGCAGTTCGCCTTCCACGAGGTGGTGCGGTCCGGAGATCGGCTGCGCACCACGGGGAAGATCACCGACATCATCACCAAGCGCTCGCTCGACTTCCTGGAGGTCACCACCGAGACCCACAACCAGCACGACAAGCTGGTGGTGCGCGCGGTGTGGACCGCCATCATCCGCGGCTGATCACGCCTTCGTCGATGAGCTGCGCAAGGATGCGCGCGGTGTCGATGCGCGACATCCCTGACACCGAGAAGAGATCATCGAAGGAGACGGTGCCGTCGATCTGCGCGAGCACGAAGCCCGCGCGGTGGTCCAGGTTGAGCCAGATGATCTCGTCGTCCTTGAGCAGCACCCGGGGAATCGACTCCATGCGTCCGAGCTTCGACTCGAACATGCGCAGCAGCGTCTCTTCGCTGCGCGCCTTGAGCGCGATCACCTCCGGGTCCTCCGGCGCCAGCGAGCTCGCCTTGTTGATGAGTTCCATGGCGCCGGTGTGATCATCGAGGTCGAGGAGATCCTTGGCCCCCCTCAAGATGATCCGCAGCTCGCCGGCCCGGTCTGGTGGCGCGGGGGTGATCTTCGAATCGGAGCGGATGAGATCGAAGGTCCCATCGTCGCCGCTCAGCGTGAGCTTGATGCCAGGGTTGGTGCGTTGATCCCACGCGGACTCCGCGGTCGGAGCCAGCGCGGGAGAGGGACGCGGCGCGATGGGCTCTGCGTAGTCCTCGGCCGAGGGCGTCCACCCCCACGCGTTGCCTTCGAGGCCCTCGGCCTCATCCGGCGGCGCGAAGGTGGGCGGGGGCAGCGGCTCCTCGTCGGCGTCCTCTCCCAGGGTGATCACCCGGGGCGCGATGGGCACCTGCGCGTCTTCTCCGGGCACCACCGCACCGCCGGGGAGGATCTCCAACGTCCCGGGCCGCTGCGGCACGCCGTCGGGGAACAGCTCCCGGGTGGTGCGGGGAGGAAAGAGCTCCTGCGTGCCGGCCCGCGGCTCCGGAAACAACGGCTGGGTGGTGCGCGGCGGCGCGGGTGGAAAGAGCTTCTGCGTGCCGGATCCGGACGGCTCGGGGAAGAGCTGCTGCGTGCCCGACCGCTGCGGCGCGCCGGGCTCTGGAAACAGCTGCTGCGTCCCTGACTTCGACGGCGAGCTGCGCTCGGGGAACAGCTGCTGGGTGCCCGACTTCGAGGACACCCCCGGCTCGGGGAACAACTGCTGCGTGCCCGACTTCGAGCTGACCACGGGAGAGATCTGCGGCACCGGACTCGGCTGGCCGGTCTGCTTTCCCCAGTCTCCGTCGAGGTCCGGTGGAGGCAGCATCGGCGGATCCTCCGGAGGCGGCAGCTCTTCGCCGCGCAGGTGCTTGAGCGCCTGCTCGTTGTCGGGATCGAGCTTGAGCGCGCGCTCGAACAACTTCCGGGCTCCCTCATCGTCGCCCGACAACCGGAGCCAGACCGCGGCCTCCACCAACTGGACTGCGCGCTCCCGACTCACTGCCCCACCTTCTGGAGGAACCCCTTGAACAACGCGGTGGTGCGCCCGAGCGCGTCGATGGCCTCGGTCAACGCGGACAACGTGGCGATGGCCCGCGCGCGCTTCGCCTGCTCCAGGGCGGTCTCGGCGCGACGGGCGGCGTCGGTCCCGAAGTCGGCGCCGGCGGCGATCTGCACCCGGGGGAGCAGCTCCCGGACCTCGCGCATCAGCCCCTCGAGCTCGAGCTGCTTGAGCCTGGTGTGCTCTTCGGCCCGCACCTCGAGCATCAGGTCGGCCTGCTCGTCGAGGATGGTCTTGAGCTCGTCCTGGGTCAGCCCGCCGCTGGCCGTCACCTGGATCGACTGCACCTGCCCGGTCTCTTTGTCGCGCGCCGAGACCGACACGATGCCGTCGGAGTTGATCTCGAAGGTGACGTCGACCTCCACCTCTCCACGGCGCGCGGTGCGCAGCCCGGTGAGCACGAACTCGCCCAGCAGCTCGTTGAGGTGCGCCACCTCGTTCTCACCCTGCAGCACCATGATCTTCACGCTGGTCTGGTGATCCCGGGAGGTGTTGAAGACCTCGGTCACCGAGGTCGGCACCGTGGTGTTCCGACCGATCAGCTTGCGCACGTAGCCGCCGGCGATGGCCACCCCCAGCGACTGCGGGGTGACGTCGAGCAACACCACCTCGGTGGACTCATTGGTGAGGGCTTCGACCTGCACCGCGGCGCCCAGCGCCACCACCTCGTCGGGGTGCACGCCCTTCGAGGGATCCCGCCGGAAGTACTGCTTCACGGCCTCCTGCACCGCGGGCATGCGCGTCATCCCGCCCACCAACAGCATCTCGCGCAGGTCGATGGGCAACACCTTCGCCTCGGTGAGCACCTGCTCACACAGGGTGATGGTGCGCGCCACCAGCTCGCCGGTGAGCATCTCCAGGGTGTCGCGGGTCAACACCTTCTGCAGGTGCAGCGCCGAGCCGCCGCCCGGCGGCGTGAAGATGAAGGGCAGGTTGACCTGGGTCTCCCGGGTGGTCGACAGCTCGATGCGCGCCTTCTCCGATGCGTCCTTGAGCCGCTGGAGCGCCATCTGATCGCTCCGGAGATCGACGCGGTGCTCTCGCTGAAACTCCCCCGCCAGCCAGGCGATGACCCGGTTGTCGAAGTCTTCTCCGCCGAGGAAGGTGTCGCCGCCGGTGGCGATGACGTCGAACACCCCGTTGCCGATCTCCAGCACCGAGATGTCGAAGGTCCCTCCGCCGAGGTCGAAGACCGCGAGCTTCCCCTGCACGCCCTTCCCGAAGCCGTAGGCCAGCGCGGCCGCCGTGGGCTCGTTGATGATGCGCAGCACCTCGAGGCCGGCGATCCGCCCCGCGTCGCGGGTGGCCTGCCGCTGCCCGTCGTTGAAGTACGCGGGCACGGTGATGACCGCCTTCTTCACCGGGCGACCGAAGAAGGCCTCCGCGTCGACCTTGAGCTCCTTGAGCACCAACGCCGACAGCTCCGGCAGCGCGTACTGGCGATCGCCGAGCCGCACGCGGAGATCATCGTGCTCCCCTTCTTCGACCCGGTACGGCACCGCCTCGAGCGCCGCCTGAACCTGCGGGCTGCTGAACTTGCGCCCGATGAGCCGCTTCGCCGCGTACACCGTGCCGCCGGGGTTGGTGATGGCCTGTCGCTTGGCGATGGCGCCGACCAACGTCTTCCCGGTCTTGGCGACCGCCACCACCGACGGGAGGAGGTTCGCGCCCGACTTCAGCTGGATGACCTGGGCAGACCCCGCCTGCACCGTCGCCACGACGCTGTTGGTAGTCCCAAGATCGATGCCAATGACAGGCTCACGGTCCCCAGCCATGTTGAGGGACCGAGCCTAGAACGGCTGGAGACAGACGCCAGCTTCAGCGCTTCTTTCGGAGCCGTTCGACCTCGCGGCCCAGGCGCTCCGACTCTTCGTGGTGCTTCCGGCTGAGCGCGCGGGAGCCCGCCGACTCGTACAACTTCGAGAGCAGCCGATGGTAGCCCGTCCCCTGCTCTGCCGCTTCGGCGGTGGTGGGTGCAGGTGCGTGTTGCACCGCCTTCTGGGCGTAGCTCAGCACCTCGTGGACGTGCGCCCCGCGGCGTTGCAGCAGGAGCGCCACCTTGTACGCCGACGGGTGATGGGTAGGATCCGCCGACACCGCGGACCGGAACGCGGAGAGCGCGCCGTCGTCGTCGCCCATGTCAAGCGCGTCCTGCCCGCGCTTGAACTGCTCGGCGGCGCGACCGTGCTCCAGCTTGCGGCGCGCCTCCGCCAGCAGCACCTTCAACTCCTGATTCCCCGGCTCCACGCTGGAGGCCTGATTGAGAATGGAGAACGCCTGGCTGAACTCACCGTTCTTCAGGTGCTCCCGCGCGCGGTGGATGGTGTCCACCACCCGCGTGGCCTTCGAGAGGTACGGGTGCAGCGCGAAGCGGCGCCGACGCTCCTCGTCCCGGGCGCGCTCGGTCTCAGTCTTCTCTCCGCCGGAGCGAATGGCGGACCCGCCGCTGCCCTGCAGGTGAGGGTTCGCCGCCAGCCACGCGGCCCGGCGGTCTGCGTCGCCCAGCGTCTGGTTGGCCTCGATCAGCCTGCGGAAGATGCGATCGAGCTTCGCCTTGAACGGCCCCATGTTCCGCCCGAAGAAGCGGTCGGGGTGAAACCGCAGCGACAGCTCCCGGAACGCCGTCCGCGCCTGCTCGATCGACGCACCGTTCTGCAGCCCCAGTACCTCGAAGTGGTTACTGCTCGTCAGCCTCGCTTCGAGCGCGAGGATCTCGCGCTGCCGCGCTTCATCGATGTCGACCTTCTCGTCTGCCAAGATTGGACGCCCCCGACGGAATAATTCACAAGGAACGTTCGACGATGGCAAGCCCTTCTTCGAGCTGCTCGCGGGTCGTCAGGTAGGAGGGCGCGAACCGGAGCGTCTTCTCGCCGGCCAGGTTGAGGAGGAGCCCGTTCTCCCGGCAGCGTCCCAGCACCTCGGCGGCGCCGCCCTCGAGCTCCAGACCCCACAGCAGCCCGCGGCCGCGCACGTCCTTCACCCGCTCCGGTCGGCGCGCCTGCAGCGCCAACGCCTGCTCGCGGAAGAACAGGCCCTTCGCGGTGGTGTCGGCCAGCTGCTCCGGGCTGGTGGCGAGCTCCCAGGTGACCAGCGCCGCGGCGCAGGCCACCGGATTCCCGCCGAAGGTGGAGCCATGCGTGCCGGGCGACAAGGCCTGCCCCACCGCGCCGTTGCACACCATGGCGCCGATGGGCAGCCCGTTGCCGAGCGACTTGGCGAGCGAGAAGGCGTCCGGGGTGACGCCGTCGTGCTGGTGACCGAACACCTTGCCGGTGCGGCCAGTGCCGGTCTGCACCTCGTCGATCAACAACAGCGCGCCGTGCTCGTCACACAGCGCGCGCAGCGCCTTGAGGAACCCCTCCGGCGCGGGGCGCACGCCGCCCTCGCCCTGAATCGACTCCACCAGGATGGCGGCGGTGGTGGGGCCGAGGTGCTGCTTGACGCTGTCGAGATCTCCCATGCGGGCGTAGCGGAAGCCCTGTGGCAGCGGCTCGAAGCCCGCGTGGTACTTCGGCTGCGCGGTGGCGGTGACAGTGGCCAGCGTGCGCCCGTGGAAGCCACCTTCGAAGGTGATGATCTCGCTGCGCGCCGCCTCGCCCTTCACCGCGTGTTGATAGCGACGCGCCGCTTTGATCAACGCCTCGTTGGCCTCCGCCCCGGAGTTACAGAAGAAGACGCGCGCGTCGGCCAGACCGCTCGCCTTCGTCAACCGCGCGGCCAGCTGCACCGAGGGCTCCGAGTAGAAGACGTTGGAGACGTGCCAGAGCGCGTCGAGCTGCTGCTTCGCCGCCGCGGTGACCGCGGGGTGGCAGTGACCGAGCGCGCAGGTGGCGATGCCGCCGATGAGGTCGAGGTAGCGGCGGCCCTCGACGTCCCACACCCAGCTCCCCTCTCCGCGCGCGAGCACCACCGGCTGCTGCTTGTAGTTCTGGAGCAACGACGCCTTCGCCTGCGTGACGATCTCTTCGGTTCGACTCATGGCGGACCTCTTTAACAGGCTCTGCAGAATTGGCTCCCGGGTCAGAGGATGTAGCGCGAGAGATCCTCGTCTTCAGCGAGCGCGCCTAGCTTCCTGGTCACCAGCTGGGCATCGATCACGTACTCCGGGCCCAGCTCCGCCGC
>CALNBU010000746.1 GCA_937875615.1 uncultured Archangium sp. | reverse complement strand
TGTGTCATAAACTGTCCCCCCCTCGTCATGCGTAGCCTCGAGCACCACGTCGATGGCGCGCGTGTTGGCCGGCAGCGCGGCGGCGGTCTCCCGGTAGAGGAACGCGGTGAGGCTGTTCCGGTCGACGACGGTCACGTCTCCGACCTGGGTGGTTCCCAGGGTCGTGCCCGCGGCGCCGAGGAAGGTCAGCGTGAGGCGGATGGTGTCGGCCTGGTCGAAGTAGCCGCCGAACCACCCGCTGGCGTGCACGCGAACCGTCGAGGCGTCGATGCGGCCGATCCAGTCGGAGGGCAGGGTGATGCGCTGCGTGATGTGCTCGTCGGCGCTGGTCTCTCCGCCGTAGAAGTAGTTGTTCGCGCGCGTCGGAGAGCCGGGCGTGTTGACGTCGGGGTAGAGCTCGCCGACCGCGTACTGCAGCACGTTGAACGCCGAGTCGGGGTCACGGGACCAGGCGGGAATGGCGACGAGCGTTCCGGGCTCCGCCCCGCCGGCGCCGGCCTCCGCGTCGCCGTTCTGCAGGAGGTTGGCTGATTGCACGCCGTCGTCTGGCAGCGTCACCGGTCCTCCACCACCCGTCGCAGTACCACCACCCGTCGCGGAGCCCCCGCCGGTCGCCGCTCCTCCGCCGGTCGCCGTCCCGCCACCTGTCGACGTCCCGCCACCGGTGCCCGTACCACCGCCCGTCGCGGATCCGCCGCCGGTGGCCGTGCCGCCGCCGACGTTCGCCGCGCCGCCCCCCGTACCTCCGTCGACGTCGTCCATGGGACCGCACGCGCAGCCCGAAAAGACGACCGCCGCGAACACCACTTCGAGAAATGAATGAGAGCGCATGGGGTTGGCTACCTACCGGGGCGGCAGCCGGGCAAGACACCTCCCCGAGGGGGGGCTACCCGCTTCTTCGCGCGTGGTGCCTGCGGAGGTCGAGGCGCACCGTCATGGCGAGCTCATCGAGGCGGTCTACGAGCTCCTTGTTGGACGTCACCGAGAGCCGCGCGTAGAGCTCCTTGCGGTACGACTTGAGCGTGGCCTGGGTGATGTCGAGCCACTGGGTGATGTCGTCCGACTCCAGCCCGTTCCAGTAGGCCAGCGCGAGGCGGCGCAGCTGAGGCGGCACGCGTGCGTCCTCCAGCGCGCGAATGATGCGAAGGCTCCGGTCCAGCTCGAGCGAGAGCTGGACGCCGAAGCGCTCTCCGCCGCTGCCTTCCAGCGGGTAGGCGCGGAGCCTCAGTCGTCCTCCCGCGACGCGCAGGGTGAGCGTCGGCGGTGTCAGCGCGTGGCCGCGCCCGGGGCGCGCGGACTTCATCAGCGAGGAGCGCGCGCACAGCGCCCGCAGCGCCTCGGGCAGCAGATCTTCGCGCAAGAGCAGGGAGCGCTCCTCGCTGCCGATGGCGTCACCCAGCCAGTGCCGCGCGAGGGGCGTCGCGAACTCGATGCGCCCGGAGACGTTCGCGACCAGCATCGCCGAGTCGATCTCATCGAAACGTGACGGTCGGGTCTCGGCGCGGAGCGCGTGCACCAGCCAGGGGTAGAGCTCGGCGACCCTGGCGACGTCGCTACGGGTGAAGGGCTGCGCCTCCTTTTCGCGGAAGATTCCGAGGATGCCGATGGGGCCCGCGTCGTCACGCAGGGCCACGTCGAGGACGTGGTGAATGCCGTTGCGCTTGAAGAGGTGCTGGTACGTCGCGCCGTTGATGAACTCTGGGCGGCCGTCGATCAAGGTCCCGAAGGGCCTGGGGTGACGCAGCAGGTGCCCGAACGCGGCGGGGTCGTCGTTCGCGGCGGCGAAGGCGTGACCCGCCGTCGCGAACAGCTGGTGGCTGAACTCGTCGAAGTACTCGCTGTAGTGGGTCTGCGGCGCGCAGCGCTCATCGACCCGAATCATCGACAGGCTGAACGAGGGGATGAGCCGCTTGAGCGGCTCCGAGGTGAGCGGCATCTGACTGAAGAGGTCGACGCCCGAGCCCAACAACAACCGCAGCTCGGCCTGCTGTTTCTTCTCGCCCATGCCGTGCGTTCCTTATCCTGGGTGGGGTGGTGGAGCGGTGCTCCGCGACGCTGGTCATCCGGTTGAAGCGCGGAAGTGTCCCAGGCGCCCGTGCGCGCAACAAGCGCGTTCGCCGACGGCGGGTGTCCTGATCGCTCGATGCTGTTCCCGAGCTCCGGAAGCCGCCTCCGTAGGGGACACCAGGAAAGAAGGAGGGCTCCAGAAACGAAAAAGCCTCGGGGTTACCGAGGCTTCTTCGACCAATTCTG